>CAZDTB010000051.1:0-15927 GCA_964508075.1 uncultured Planctomycetales bacterium | reverse complement strand
TTGGCCAGCCGCTGGCGCGGCGTGGCCGACCCGCGCTACGCCGACCACCCCGAGTGGGCCTGGTTCGATCCCGTCACCTACACCACTTTCCCCCAAAGCTTCGGCAGCCACGGAACGCACACGATGGGCACGGTTTGCGGCGGCGCGCCCGGTGACGAGATTGGCGTGGCTCCCGGGGCGCAGTGGATTCATGCGGCGGTGATCGACCGCGTCAGCATCCCCCAGACCGTCGCCGACGCGATCCTCGCGTTCCAGTGGCTGCTCGATCCGGACGAGGACCCCAGCACCAACTGGGATGTCCCGCAATCCTGCTCGAACTCCTGGCGGGTGACCACTTCTCACGGCTACCCGCCCTGCGACGAGACCTTCTGGACGTACCTCGACGCCTGCGAAACCGCCGGCATCGTGATCCTGTTCTCGGCCGGGAACGAAGGTCCCAGCCCGCAGACCATTGGACGTCCGCCGGACCGCGCCACCGATGACTACCGCTGCTTCGCGGTTGGGGCGGTTGACGGCTACGACCCCAGCTACCCGATCGCCGGCTTCTCCTCCCGCGGGCCGAGTTACTGCACGCCGGACGGCAGCATGGCCATCAAGCCCGAGGTGGTCGCCCCAGGCGTCGAGGTGCGCTCGTCGGTACCCGGCGGGGGCTACGAGTCCATCGGCTGGAGTGGAACCTCGATGGCCTCGCCGCACGTCAACGGCACTGTGGCGTTGATCCGCGAGGCCTGCCCTGACCTGAGTGTTGAAGAGGTCAAGCAGATCCTGCTGGAGACGGCGTCCGATCTTGGTGCGCCGGGAGACGATAACGACTACGGCTGGGGGATCATCGACGCATACGAATCCGTCAATCTGGCGTTGAGCCTGTGTTCCGGCGCCCCGCGGGCGCGTGACGGCTACTACGAGACGCCGGTGGACGAGCCGGTGCTGATTACGCTAGACGCAACCGATTATGACGGGTTGCCGGACCCGCCGGGCGCTCTCGTTTACCGCGTCCTCTCGCTCCCCAGCCAGCCCGGCAACACGCTGACGGACGTCGGCAACGGCCACGTGATCCTCCCCGAAGAGTTGCCCTACGAGCTGGTCGACTTCGGCAACCAGCTCACCTTTACGCCTGCCGAGGGTTATTACGGCACGGACAGCTTTCAGTTTCTGGCGAACGACGGCGGTGAGCCGCCGGACGGCGGCGACTCGAACGTCGCCACGGTTTCGATCCTGGTGCTCTTTGACGCGCCGGTGATTACGACGGAGTCGTTGCCGGGCGGCTTGCTGGGCGTTCCGTACGGGCCGGTGCAGCTCGAGGTCGCGGGCGGCCAGCCGGAGCTGGTGTGGGACGTGCTGCCGCCGGGTGAGTACTACGAAACCGATCTGGGCAGCAGCCTGTTCTCCGAGGTGGGCAGCGCCCAGGGCTGGCACGCGGATGACGACAGTTGGCCGTATTCGCTGCCGTTTACGTTCCCGTTCTTTGAGAGCGAGTACGCGTCCTGCTACATCTGCAGCAACGGGTTCATCGACTTCACCAGCTCGAGCACCGACTACAGCAATAGCGATTCGGAGCTGATCGGCGCCGTGCGCATTGCACCGTTGTGGGACGATTTGAAGACCTACTCCCCCAATGACATCTACATCGACGAGTCGGTTTCCGGACAAGTCACCATCCGCTGGGACGCAGTCACCTACTCCGGGGACTATGCCTGTAACTTCTCGGTGACGCTGTTCGAAGACGGGTTGATCCAGTTCCACTACGGCGAGGACAACACCGGTCTCACGCCGACCATCGGGCTCTCGGGCGGCGACGGTGAGCACTACCTGTTGGCCAGCTACAACAACGCCAGCTCGCTCACCAATGCGAACTCGCTCGAGTTCATCATGCCGTTGACGTTGCCGGAAGGGCTGGCGCTCAGTCCGCAGGGCGAGCTCAGCGGTACCCCGAGCGAGCTCGGCGTTTTCAACCCGACCATCCGGGTGACTGACTCGCTGGGTCGCTTCGATCAGCGTCAGTTCTCATTCGAGGTCGTGCTCGGGCCGCCGGTCGCTGAGGATCAGGAAGTCTCCACGCCCGTCAACACGCCGGTGACCATCACGCTGGTGGCGGAAGACAACGGGCTGCCCGACCCGCCGGGCGCGCTAACCTACATCATCGATTCGCTGCCCGCCAACGGTGCGCTCAGCGACCCCGGTGCCGGTGCGATCAATAGCGCGCCTTATACGCTCGTGGATGGCGGCAATGATGTCGTCTACACGCCGGGCTGGTGGCACGTCGGCGCTGACAGCTTCACGTTCAAGGCGAACGACGGCGGTGAACCGCCCACGGGCGGCGATTCCAACGTCGCCACCGTTGCGATCGAGATTTTGCCACCGGCCCCCGAGGCAGCCCACGCCTTCAACCTCGACGCCGACCTCGGCTGGACCACCCAGGGGCAGTGGGCCTTCGGGCAGCCAACCGGCGGGGGGTCGCACTACGGCGACCCAACCTCCGGCCACACCGGCGACAACGTCTACGGCTATAACCTCGCCGGCGATTACGCCGACAACATGCCGGAGTACAGTCTCACCACGACCGCGATCAACTGCCTCAACGTCCAAGGCGCCGAGCTGCGTTTCTGGCGCTGGCTGGGTGTCGAGCGGTTCGACCGTGCGACGGTGGCAGTCTCGAACGACGCGGCCGACTGGACGACGTTGTGGACGAACCCGGAGGACAGCACCGTCTCCGATTCCTCCTGGAGTCAGGTGACCTTCGACATCGCCGCCCTCGCTGATGGTCAGCCGACCGTCTACCTCCGCTGGACGATGGGCCCGAGCGACGACGGCGTGACCTACCCCGGCTGGAACGTCGACGACGTCGAGATCCGGGGCATGGTGATTCCACACTGTCCCGGCGACCTCGACGGTGATAGCGACATCGATCTGGCCGACCTGGCGCAGTTGCTGGCGCACTACGGCATGACCGGCGTCAGCTACAGCGACGGCGACCTCGACGATGACGGGGACGTCGATCTGGCCGATCTGTCAGCGCTGCTTTCCGTGTACGGGACGACCTGTCCGTAGACGCGCGGCGCCTGACAGAGGACCAGCGGCTATTCATGGCGAGGCCCCATCCCGCAACGCGCGGGGTGGGGTTCTCTTTTCGCCTCCTCCCTAGTGGTTTGCTTGACAGCGCAACCGGGCGGTCTAGAGTTGCCCGGAGATGATCACGCTGCACGGGTACATCCTGCGCGAACTGCTGAAGAGCTTTGGGCTCACGATCCTGGCGCTGACCGCCCTGTTCACCATGGGGGGCGGGCTGTACAACGTCCTGAGTGTCGAGGGCGTCACCGCCGGCGACATCTTCATCGTGCTGCCCATGCTGATCCCGGTGGTCGTGACGCTGACCATGCCGGTGGCGGCCCTGTTCGCGACCACGATGACGTACGGTCGGCTGGCGGCCGACAACGAGCTGGTCGCGGCGCGGGCGGCGGGCGTCAACGTGCACCGCCTGTTCCTCTCGGCGATCCTGCTGTCGGTTTTCGTGGCGCTGCTGACGGTTCTCTCGGTCAATCTCGTCATCCCCCACTTCATGAAGCAGATCGAGTACTTCGCCCTGACGAACGTGCGCGACTTCGCCTTCAACCGGCTGCTCCAGGGGGGGTACATGCGCTACGCCGAACCCGGACAGGACTGCTACACGCTCACGGCCCAGCAGGTGCTCGATGTCCCCGAGGACCAACTCATCGCCAAGGGCTTCGAGCCCCCGGGCAACGGGGTCGGTTACTTCTGGGTCGAGCAGCCCACGTTTCTGATGACGGACAAGAACCGGCAGCTCAAGCGGTTCTCCGTGGCCGAGGGTGGGTTGGTGCAGTTCGACACGCGCGGGCAGGACGTGGAGTTCACGCTGTACGTCAAGAACGCGCGCGACTACGACGGCAAGCGGGTCGTGCAGCTCCAGAATCAGAAGATCGGACCATACGCCCGCGAGATTCCCTTTTCGCCCAAGCCGGCGATGGTCGACCTGGAGACGCTACGTCGCTGGACCGCCGCGCCCTGGGAAGCGCCCCGGTTGGGGGTGCGCGTCGAGAGTTTCCTGGGTCGCCTGCGCGAACACGTCTTCTGTGTGCTGACCGCCCAGCGCGTCGCCGAGCGTGCCCCGCTCGTGCTGCACGATGAGGAGGGAGCCCGCTACGAGATCAGCGCGGCATCCGCCGTCCCCTCCGGCCCATCGCAGTTGGTGCTCAGCGAGGTCAGCGTGACGCGGCACCCCGTGGCTCGGGGCATTGGGCAAACCCGGCCGCCGATGCGCTACCAAGCGGCGCGGGCGAAGCTTCGCGTTCGGACGCGAACTGAAGCAAGCCGCGTGGAGCTGGAACTCAGCGAGATTGCCGACCAACCCGTGCTGGAATTCATCGTCCGCGAGGACGGTTACGCCACGCAGCGCGAGAAGAAATCGGTACGCGTGGACGACCTGCTGCTGCCGGAGTATGTCGGCGTGCGGATGGAGCCCTGCACGGCGGCGGCGGTGCTCGATCCCCTCGCCGAGTTACCGACGGACGACGACCTGGAGCATCACCGCAAGCGGTTGCAGGAATCCGCGCAGCTACTGCAACGCAAGATTGCCGGAGTGATCCACTTCCGCATGAGTTTTGCCAGCAGTGCGCTGGTGACAGTGTTGATGGGGGCGGCCCTGGGCGTGATCTTCCGCGGGTCGCGGGCCCTGGCGGCGTTCGGCTTGGCGTGCATCCCCTTCGCCACCGTTGCGATCCTGATTTCCATGGGCAAACAAATGACCGAAAGCGAGGCGAGCCACGCCCTGGGACCCCTGCTGATCTGGGGCGGGCTTGCGTTGGTCGCCCTCGCCGACGTTCTGATCCTGCGCTTCGGCGTGCGGCGCTGAGGGAGAAGCCGTGAGCATCATCGACCGCCATGTTGCCCGCGCGTTCCTTTCGGGGTACCTGATTCTGATGCTGGTCGGCGTGGGACTCTATGTTCTCACCGACGTCCTGCTCAACGCCGACGAGTTCACCGAAGACGCCTCGGTGCCGTTTCTCGAAGTGCTCCGGTTGATGGGCGATTACTACCTGTGCAACCTGCCGCTCTATTACTCGCAGCTTGGGGGGCCGCTGATGGCGATCGCGGCGGCGTTTACGCTCGGCGTGATGCTGCGCAACAACGAGTTGACCGCCCTGGTCGCCGCCGGCATGCCCCTGCAACGCCTGGCCGTCCCGCTCGTCGCCTGCTCGGTCCTGTTGGTTGGAATTTGGATGGCCAATCGCGAGCTGCTGTTGCCCAAGCTGGCCCATAAGATCGCCCGCAAGCACGATGATATCGTCGGCCAACGGACCCGCAACGTGCGGTGTGCCCGCGACAACAACAACGCGATCCTCATTGCAGACGCGTTCTTCCCCCGCGAGGGCCGCCTCGAAGGACTGTTCATCATCGAGCCTGACGCCCACGGGCAGCCCCGCGATCTGGTGCAGGCCGACGCCGCCATTTATGACCGGCGGCGCGGCGTGTGGGAGCTGGAGCGTGGCGTGCGCACCAACATGCGTGATCCCGGGCGCGGCGAGGGGCTCGGCCCGCCAATCGAGCGCGAGTATCTCGACCAATCCGCGTTCGCGCTGACGCCGGATGAGCTGGTCCTGCGCCGCGACTCGCAGTGGGCCGACTTGCTGAGCCTGAAGCAGTTGAACGTCCTGCTGGAGAGCCGCAATCTGGCAAATCGGTCGGTGATCGACATGAGCCGACACGTTCGGCTGACACAGCCGTTGCTGCAATGGGTCCTGCTCTTGCTGGCGCTGCCGTTTTTCCTGGTGCGCGAGCCGACGAATGTAATGACGGCCGGGGGGAAAGCGCTGTTGGTGGCCGGGGCATTCTTCCTGGTCTCATTCATCGCCCAGAGCGTCGTGAAACAAGAGGCTTACGCCGCGTTCATCGCCTGGATCCCGATCTTGCTGTTCGGTCCGGTGGCGGTGCTGCTGCTGGCGAACGTGCGAACGTGACAACGTGACAACGTAACAGCGGGAAGCCGTGCAAGCGTGTAGGGCAGGCCGTCGTGCTTGGGTTCCGTCTGCTCTCGGAAGACAGAGACAGATTACGGAAAGTCGCGCGAAATCGGTTTGCGAGGCCTGCCTTACGCCTAAGCCTCCGCGATCTGCAGCCACTCTCGCACGGCCCGGCCAATCTCGTCACGAACACGGCGAAACTCCCGCAGCCGCTCTTCGGGCGTGCCCACGGCGTCCGCCGGATCGTCGAAGGGCCAGTGCTCCTTTCGCGTCGCCTTGGGAAAGACCGGGCAGTTGCGGTCGGCGTTGCCGTAGACGGTGACGACCAGGTCGAAGGGCTGCGTGACGAATTCGTCGAGCGACTTGCTGGAGTGCCGACTGATGTCGATGCCGATCTCCTCCACGGCCTCGATCGCCAACGGGTTGACGCCGACGGGGGCGAGACCGGCGCTGTGGACGTCCCACTGCTCGCCGGCGCAGTGGCGCCAGAAGCCTTCCGCCATCTGCGACCGGCACGAGTTACCGGTGCAGAGTATCAGCACACGCCTCCTGTCCATTCGCGGCGCTCACAACAACCGTCGCGGCAAACGTGTGGGGTGCGGTTCACCGCGCCACACTCGTGACGATCGGTGCCCCTGCGGCCCACTCGGCGGAACACCACCATGTCCCCGTCTCACCTCTGCGTGATTCGCTTCAACCAAACTCGACTTTCTCGACACGCACACCCGACACTCTATCACCGGCTTTCCACAGGTCGCGTTCCGTCCGCAGAGAGTCCAGTATTGTCATCAGCGCGTCCGCAAACTGCTCCACTTCGTGTGTCAATCCTTGGTCAAGGAGCCATCGGTGCAAGAATTGATGAGTGACCTGGGCTAAGCCTTGGTCATCCACATACTCACCGGTATCGACGTTTACCGCGAGCGCCGTTTCATACTTGTCGTTAACTCTTATCGTAAGGTTGTGCGATACTCGTTTGTCAACGACAGTTAACTGGAGATTCACTGTGTGTTCCGCTTTGGCTCCATGAATCCTCAAGACGGTGCCGTCAAGCCACGCTGGCGGTGGGTTATCGCAACCACACAGACTCCACATGCAACACATTGCACACACCGCGAATCTAGTGTACTGTCTCAGAAACAAGCAACCTTCTGTAGAGGTGGGGCGGGCGTCCCTGCCCGCCGTGACAGGCACGGAGGCCTGCCCCACCACGGTATCGTATTTGTGAGACACTACACTAGCTCTCAGCACCACATTCCTCACAATCGGTGCGGCAAGCCGCACCCTGCGTAGGGTGGGCACCGCCCACCACCTTCACTACCCAACCGCACCGCCTTCGCCGGACTCCGTCCCTTCCGACTCTTCGCCCCCCTCCTCATCCGCCTCACCGAGTATGTAGCGCTTGAACCACGCCAGATCCCACTCCATCTTCGCCTGGCGCATGCTGCACTTGCCCAGCCCGTGGCCCTGCTCCGGATAGATCAGCAGCATCGCCGGGACGTCACAGTACTTGTGCAGCGCGCGGTAGAGCGCCTGGCTGTGCGCTACCGGCACGCGCGCGTCACTGCCGCCGCAGTGAATCAGCGTTGGCGTGACCACTTTGTGCAGATACCATACAGGTGAGGCTTTGAGGTAGGCCTCGGGCTGTTCCCACGGCAGGCCGCGCATGTAATTGATCACGTGCCCGGGCGTATCCTCAACCGCCCACTGGATCAGCATGTCCGTGATCCCCGCGCCGCTGCTGGCGGCTTTGAAACGCGGCGAGTGCGTGATCAGCGCGTTCGTCAGGAAGCCGCCGTTGCTCCAGCCGATCACGCCCAGCTTGTCCGGGTCGGCGACGCCGCGCGCGATCATGGCGTCGACGCCGGCGAGGATGTCCTGCACCTCGATGTCGTTCTCACGGCCGATCAGGTCGGTCATGAACTTGTCGCCGTAGCCGGTCGAGCCGCGGTAGTTCGGGCTGAGCAGCGCGTAGCCGTTGGCGGCCAGTATCGTGCGCCCATAACACCAGTAACGAAAACCTATGTCGGTGGCTGCGGTCGGTCCACCGTGCAGCTCGACGACCATCGGCAGCGGGCCATCCCTGGCGGGGTCGTGTCCGTAGGGCAGCTCGAGCACGCCTTCGACCTCGTCGCCATTGGCACCGTTCCAGGTGACCAACGATATCTGCGGCATCTTCCAGGTGGCCATCTGCGGGTTGACATCCGTGATTTGGCGATATCGTCCGGGAGCGTTGGCGATGAAGATCTCGCGGGCGTGCGTCGGGCTGCTGACGACTATCGCCGGATCGTTGCTGACGTCGGCGTAGCTGAAGGCGTGGACGACGATGTCGCCGGGGGTGAGCGGGCGCAGCTCACCCTGCCCACCGTCGCGGATGTCGGCGATGCTGTAGACGTGCTGGCGGGCGCGGTGCTCGCCGAGGAAGCACAGCTCGCGTGCCATATGCCGCCAGTGCAGGCCGCCGGTGATGGTTATGCCGTCATGGGGTCGCTTCAACTTGCGTACCGTCGGCTCGTCGCCGATCCATTCGGCCACCAGGATCTCGTTCGGATAGCCGTCCCAGCCGACCGAGAACGCGAGTGCCTTTGAATCCGACGACCAGGCCAGTTCCTCCAGCCAGCTGAAGGGGGAGGGGACATCCTCGCGATAGAGCTGGTCCGGCAGCGTGATGATGTCTTTCGTCGCGGTGTCGAAGATGTCTACCCGCGACCAGCCTTCGTTGGAAATGAGCTCGCTGTCGGGCGCGGTGTGCATCGCGATGCGCTGCTCGTCGGGTGAGACCGTAAAGCCGTGAATGTACCGCTGCTCATCGACCAGCTTCTCGGTTCGCCAGTTCTGCAGGTTGAGCTTCCAGATCTCCGAGACCTGGCGGGTCCCGGGGCTGAAATCGATCAGGTCCTTGTGTTGCGCGCGGAGGTCTTTCCAGATGTCGTCGTCCTGGTCGCGGTGGACCAGGTAGTACAGCGTGCGGCCGCCTTTCGACAGCTCATAGCCGTTGACGCCCTTCTCGAAGCGCGTGACCGGCACCGGCTCGTCGCCGTCGACCGCGATCCGCCAAACCTGCGTCTTGCCGTTGTGCGGCGGCTGGTCGTCGTCGCCGCGCGCGCTGGTGAAGTAGATCCACTTGCCGTCGCGGCTCCACTGCGGCGAGCTGTCGGAGGCGGTGTCGAAGGTCAGCCGCCGGGCGTCGCCGCCAGCGGTGGGCACGACCCAAATGTCCGTGTCACGCCGATCGGAGACGTCCTTCCAGCGCAGGTCCGAGTACGCGACGTACTTCCCGTCCGGGGACATCACACAGCCGGTGATCATCGCGACGGTGGGGTAATCGTCGGTGGTGATATCGTGGTCGCGCAGCATCTCCTCGCCGTAAGCGGCGTCCGAGATCAGCAGGCCGATGACGACCAGGACAAGAAGAACTGTTGAGAATCTACGCACGGTTAACCTCCTCATCGAAAACCCACAGACCGGGACAGGCATTCTCGGTGACTCGCGCTGAAACGGCAAGCTGGACCGGTGCCATCCGCGAGGCAAGCAGGCACAACCGAGCCCTGAGCGCAAGCGAGGGGGCCGACGAGGGATACCTGCCCGCCCGATACTCCTCGCTTGCGCTCAGGGCTCCGTTCAGTCCCGCGGTCTATGACTTCTTTCGCTTCGCCTGCACGAATGCCTCGATCTGCTTCGCGGTCCACGCGTTAAGCACGTCGCTCTGGCGCAGCCCTGCCCGTCGAGCGGTCAGGACGCCGTAGCGCATCTGATCAAACCGCTCGATGCCGTGGGCGTCGGTGCAGATTGCGAGCCTCGCGCTAAACTCACGCGCCAGCCGGGCGTGCTGGTCCTTGAGGTCCAGGCGATACATGCTGGCGTTGATCTCCAGCGCCGTGCCGGTCCCGGCGGCCTCGCGGCAGATCGCTTCCATATCCAACGCCATCGGCTTGCGAACGTTGATCATCCGACCGGTGGGGTGGCCGATCAGGTTGACGTACGGGTTGCGCATCGCCGCGATCGTCCGCTCGGTGTTGGTCTTCGGGTCCTTGCCGAGTCCGGCGTGAATCGAGGCGATGACGAAATCCAACTTGGCCAGCAAGTCGTCGTCGTAGTCGAGCGCACCGTCGGCTAGGATGTCCACCTCGGTTCCCGCCCAGATCTTGACGCCCTTGATCCGCCGGTCTGCTTCGCGGACGTCGGCGATCAGCGCCTCGAGATGCTTCCGATCGAGCCCGTTGGCGATCGTGCTGCTCTGCGAGTGCTCGGTGATGCAGATATACTTCCAGCCCAACGCCTTGGCGGCCAGAGCCATCTCCTCGATCGTGTTCCGCCCGTCGCTGGCGGTGGTGTGCATGTGCAGATCCCCGCGGATGTCGCCGTCGGTCAGCAGGTTTGCCGGGATCGCTCCCGGCTCGAACTCCCCGCGATCCTCGCGCAGCTCAGGCGGGATCCAGGGCAGGTCCAACGCCCGGTAGATGTCCGCCTCTTCGCGCGAAGCGATGACCTTCCCGGTTTTCGTGTCGGAAAGTGCATATTCGTTCAGGCTCCAGCCGCGCTTGACCGCCCGCTCGCGCAGCCGGACGTTGTGCTCCTTGCCGCCGGTGAAGTATTGCCAGGCGGCGCCGAAGGATTCTTCGGGGACGACGCGCAGGTCGATCTGGATCTCATGCCCGGGGCTCCACTCGACCAGGACAGAGCCCTTGGTCCCGCCGGCCGCCAGGACCTTGGTTACGCCGGGCAGTTGCGTGAACGCCTTGATGACGCTCTCGCCCTGGTCGGCGTGGCAGAGCAGGTCGAGGTCGCCGACGGTCTCGCGTCCGCGCCGTAACGAGCCGGCGTGCTCGACGCGCCTGACGCCCTTCATCGCCGCCACGGCATCGCGGATTTCGGTGGCGATCAGCCAGGCGTGGCCGAGCCGCTTACGGCCGGCGCTGCGTTGGAGAAACTCGATCCCGTCGCTGATCTGCGCGAGGGTCTTCTTGCCGAAGCCTTTCAGGTCGTCGAGCCCGCCCGCGGTGATCGCCGCTTTCAGGCTGTCGAGTGAATCGATTCGGCGTTGCTGCCAGAGCAGCGCGACCTTCTTGGGTCCCATCCCGGGGATGTTGAGGAGTTCCAGAACCGATTCCGGCACCTGTTGAGCCAGCTCCTCGCGAAACTTTAGCCGGCCCGTGTCGAGCAGTTCCTGAATCTTGGCGGCCGAGGCTTTGCCGACACCGGGCAACTGGCCCAATTCACCCCGGGCGGCGATGTCGGCAATGTCGGTCGCGAGGTCGTCGATCGTGCGGGCGACCCGGCGATAGGAGTTGATCCGAAAGCCATCCTCCCCCTTGATCTCTAGCATGTCCGCGATTTCCTCAAAAACGCGGGCGATGTCGGCATTGGTCATCACGACGGCTCCGGACAGGTATCCTGCGTGCACAGGGTTATAGAGCGCTCCGTCACCAGGAACAACCCGCCGACCATATTGTGACGCCCGACGTCTGTTGTTATTCTCGTGCGACCGATACGGAACGAACGCCGTCAAGGGCGGCCCGCCGCTCGCGAACCTCACGGAGCCCGCTGACCGACACATGACGTACGATTCGTCGCGGTTGAAATCATCCCCCGACGCGCCGAGCCCCGGCGCCACCGTTCTTCGTCACTGGTTAGTCGTGCTGCTGGCGGCCGGGGTCGGCTGGCGGTTGTTCCGCTATATGCGCTGCTTTCCGTTCTGGGGCGACGAGGCCTACCTCAACACGAGCATCATGCGGCTCGACTACGCCGAGCTGCTCGGGCCGCTGCACTACTTCCAGGTGGCGCCGCTGCTTTACTTGTGGCTGCAACGGACGGCCTATCTGCTGTTCGGCGGCGGTGAGTTTGCCCTGCGGTTCTCTTCACTGCTGGCGGGTCTCGGCGCGCTGCTGCTGTTCTGGCGATTGGCCCGCCGACAACTCGAGCCGCTGGCGACCAACGTGGCGGTCGGGTTCTTCGCTTGCAGCTACTATCTCGTCCGGCACACGTGTGAATCGAAGCCGTATGCGATCGATCTGCTCGTTGCGACACTGTTGATCTGGCTGGCCGTGCGCTGGTGGCAGACACCTTCTTCGACCAAGTGGCCGCTGCTGGCCACGGCGGTCACCGTTCCGGCCATCTGGTTGAGCTATCCGACGGTCTTCGTAGCCTGCGGCGTCAGCCTGGTTGCGCTGGTGTCGAGCGTTCGGAGCAAGAGCAAGCGGGGGTGGGTATTGTGGTCGATTTACAGCACGCTCGTTGTGGCGAGCTTCGTCACGTTTCTGTCTCTCTATGCCTTGAGTGCCTCGGAGCGCGCCGCCGACTCGTGGCTCGAAGAGTATTGGCGTGAAGCGTTTCCGCCGCGGGCGAGTGTCGGGGCGTTTCTGTGGTGGCTGGTCAAGATTCACTGTGGGCGCATGTTCTCGTACCCGCACGGCGGGCCGCACTTTGCCAGCACGTTGACCACGCTGCTGTTTCTGGTCGGAGCGGTCGTGCTGGTGATTCGTCGGCAAGGCCTGCTCGTTTTGCTCTTTGCCGGGACGGCGGCCGCGACGATGTTTGCCGCGGTGCTGGAACGTTATCCGTACGGCGGCAGCGTGCGTGTTTCGATCTTCTTCGCGCCGCTGATCTGCCTAATCGCGGGCGTCGGCACAACCGTGGTGATCGATCGTATCGTGCCGCTCCGCGGCCGCGACGCCGCCCGCGGGCTGGTCGGTTTCGTGCTCGTCGGTCTGGCGGTCTTCGGTATCGCGCGTGATGCGCTGGTCCCTTACAAATCCGAGGAAGACGGCCACATGCGCGACGTCATGCGCGAGGTTTCACAAGTGTTTTGCGCCGGCGACGTGGTCGCGATTGTTAATCCGGAAGAGGGGAATCCCGGGCCGCCGGACGGCCCCAAGTTCCACCAGGTCCTGCGGTACTACCTCGAGCTGTACGGGCCGGTGGAGCCGACGTTTCGACGAGGCGGTCCGCTGCCGGCCGAGGCCGACTGGATCCTGGCGTATCACAACCAGTGGATCGGTCCCAGCCGGGAGCGGGTCGCGCAGTTGGCAAGCGCGGCCGGGCTGGAACTCACATCCGAACAGCTGTATCCGCTTTCTAGACGCTGGCCGCACACGCTGACCGTCTACCGCTGCACGACGAGCGTAGACTTGTCTCGGTCCACTGTTTCGGGTAGTGAGCGGGACTGAGGAGGCCTTTGGATGACCGCGCCGATTTCGAGTTATGATCTGCAAATTCGCGTGCGCTACGCCGAGACGGACGCGATGGGTTATTTGCACCACGCGCAATACCTGGTCTACTTCGAAATGGGACGGACGGAGCTGCTGCGGGTCAACGGGCTGTGCTATCGGGACAT
Organism: uncultured Planctomycetales bacterium; assembly: GCA_964508075.1. Classification (GTDB taxonomy): domain Bacteria; phylum Planctomycetota; class Phycisphaerae; order UBA1845; family Fen-1342; genus JALSRY01. The sequence goes on along the minus strand of CAZDTB010000051.1, from coordinate 2,622 downwards.
GGAAGCGCGGGGCTTGTTTTACGTCGTAGCCCGCCTCGATTGCCGCTTTCGTGTCCCGGCCCGCTACGATGACGTGCTGACGCTGACCACCAGCACGACCAAGCTCACGCCGCTGCGCGTGGACCATCATTACGAACTCAAGCGTGACGGCCGGCTGCTGTGCGAGGCCAACTCCACGCTGGTGCTGGTCGACCGCCACGGCAAGCCGACCGCGCTGCCGGACGAACTGTACGCCATTCTCAGCCGGACGGCCCCGGCCCGGCTCTGAATGGGTGTCGGGCCGGGTTTGGAGGGGAGCGCGTGGAATTGGCGCGGTGATTCGGCTACTCTGGATTGGGGGATGGTGCTGGGCAGGATGTTTGGAAGGTTGGAATGTTGAAGTACTCAGGCTTTGAGATTCGAGGTTTGAATCCTGAGAAGGGCATACGAGATTCTGAAGTGCGCAATCCGAAATCCACAATCCGAAATCGGCAATCGAGAATCAGAATGAGGAGACTGAGCCGATGAGCCGGCCGCGAATTGCCTTCGAGATCGTGCAAGGCGACGAAGACTGGGGTACGATCGTGCTGGAACTGGACGCCGAGAAGACGCCCAAAACGGTCGAGAACTTCCTGCGGTACGTGGACGATGAGTTCCTCGACGGCACGATCTTCCACCGTGTGATTCCCAACTTCATGATCCAGGGCGGCGGCTACGTCGCGCCGAACGAGGCCAAGACGAAGGGGCTGCGAAAGCCGGTCCAGAACGAGGCCGCGGCCGGGTCGAAGAACGTCCGCGGTACGATCGCGATGGCCCGCACCAGCGACCCGCATTCGGCCACCTCCCAGTTTTTCATCAACGTCGCCGACAACGACGTGCTCGACTATCCCGGCAGCGACGGCTGGGGGTACTGCGCCTTCGGACAGGTTGCCGAAGGCATGGACGTTGTCGATCGCATCAGGAATGTCGAGACGCAGTTCAACCCCCAGATGGGGGAAAAGTCGCAGCCGGTCGATCCGCCGATGGTCAAGCGGGCCAGGCGTGTCTGATTCGGGCCGACGGCGCCTCACTCGCCGCCTGAAGAGCGGGATCCGGTCTGCCGATCTTGCGGTTACGAAATCCCCCACCGCGGCATGACTGCTACGGTCTTTCGCACTACAATGGCGCCTCTCGGCGGTTCAGAAGAATCCGGAGCCGTCGCGTGCAGCGTGGGGCGCGACGGGGTTTAGAGCGTCCATGCTGATCCCTTACAAAATCCCTTCGCAAGGAGGTAGACCGTGATCAAATTCGGTCCCGGGAACCTGAGAATCCCGAAATTCGAGAAGCCCGTGTACTGCGTCGCCGGCGGGCAGACCGATTATCGCAAACGCTATTGGGAGAAGAACACCAGCGAGCTGTGCATGATGGCCTTGCGGATGGCCGTCGAGGAGAACGATCTCAAGGTCTCGCCCGAAGAGTTCCGCCGCATGGTCAACTGGTGCGTCTACTCCCAGTTCGCCGACCATTTCGGCGACCAGCTTCTGGCCGCGGCCAAGATCCACGATTATCTCGGCTTCGACCCGCTGGGAAACATCGAGGTCAAGACCGGCGGGGCGACCGGCGGTTCGTCCGTGCTCGCCGCCGCCCAGGCCATCGCCTCGGGCTATGCCAACTGCGTGCCGGTCGTCGGCTGGGAGCGGATGGACGACGTCTCGACCACGGTCGGCAACGCCTACATCGCCAGCGCTGCTTGCAAGGACTTCGAGAGCGAGCTGGGGTGGATGTACGCGGCGTACTACGCTCTGATGGCCCAGCGCTACCAGTACGAGAACAACGTCCCGCACGAGACGCTGGCGAAAATCGCGTGCAAGAACCGTGAATACGCTTGCTACTCCCCGTTCTCGCAGAACCCCGGCAAGTACACGGTTGAAGACGTGCTCAAGAACGAGATCGTCTCCGACCCGCTCACCTTTCTCGAGTGCTGCGTGATGAGCGTCGGGGCGGCCGTCCTGATCCTCGCCGACGAGGAGACCGCCTATAAACTCACCGACACACCCATCAGGATCTCCGCGATCTGCGGTGGCTCGCACACTCTCCGCACGGCCGACCGGCGCGACATGCCGATCCTCTTGCTGCCAAACGAGACCGAGGAGACCTACAAGGATTACAAAGGCAAGCGGCGGACCGAATGGCCCGGCTTCAGCTCGTTTCTGGCAGCCCGAATGGCGGCCTACCTCGCGTACAACATGGCTGGTATCAAGGACCCGGTCGAGGATCTCGACCTGCTGGAAACGCACGATGCCTTCACTATCAGCGACATCCAGACCTACGAGGACATCGGCCTGCGTCCCTACGGCCGCGGACGCGAGTTCATCGAATCCGGCGAAGCGTATTACGAAGGTAAGCTGCCGACCAACCTCTCCGGCGGACTGATCGGCACCATGCACGCCGTCGGCGCCACCGGCGTCTTCCAGCTCGTCGAGATCTTGTGGCAGTTGCAGAACAAGTGGGCCAAGTTCCACGCCAACCCGGAGATGTGGACCCGCTTCGGCAAGAAGAAGCCCAAGGACTTCCGCGACCTGCAGGTCAAGAACGCCAAGCGCGGCTGCGCCATCAGCCACGCCGGCACCGGCTCAGCCATCTCGCGCTCCCCGTGGGCAACAC
>CAZDTB010000050.1:0-16003 GCA_964508075.1 uncultured Planctomycetales bacterium | reverse complement strand
CCAGCGCCCCGCGAAAACCGTCACTTCTCTCACCATCGTGAGAAATGCGGGTTAGGTGCTCCCGTTCATTGACTGGGCGCGCGTCCTTCGTTCTTGATCTGCTTCCGGAGCTTGAAGAGCTCCTTGAAGGCGCGCAGGATCACCCGGAGGTTGGCGCCGGACTGCTCGCCGGCCAGGCGCGGATAGTGATGCACGCCGGTCTGCCCGATCGACAGGTCCAGGTTGCGGGCCTTGGCGAGCATCTCGGTGTCGATCAGGGCACCCATGCTGTGCATCTCGATGCCGTCGATGAACGGCTTGGGGTAGAATTTGAACGCCCCGTCGATGTCCTTCAGATCTATGCGGAAGAGCAGATTGACCAGCGTGGTCCAGGCCCAAGCGTTTAGCTTCCGCACGAACGAGTCTTTTCGGTCGAGACGGTAGCACGAGACAATGTCGTACTGAGCCAGCAACGGCAGAACCCGTGGGATCTCCTCCAGATCGAACTGCCCGTCGCCGTCGGTGTAGAAGATCCAGTTCTTGGTCGCTTCGCGGAAGCCACGCTGCAGCGCCCCGCCGTATCCGAGATTCGGCTGGTTGTGCACGGCCCGCACCTCGGGGAACTCCTCGGCCAGCCGGTCGGCGATCTCCCCGGTGCGGTCCTTGCTGCCGTCGTTGACGATGATGACCTCGAAATCGTCCGCCACGCGTCGCCCGACCTCGACCGCCTGGCGCGTCAACGCCGCGACGTTCCCCTCCTCGTTGTAACACGGGTAGAAGATCGTCAGCGAAAGCGGCTTGAGCGGCGGCTTCTCCACGTTCGCGATCCTTGGGTAGCGTCGGCCCCCTGTGGCCGACGTAGATTGTCGATAGCCGTTCGCTGGTCTATGTCGGCCGCGGGGGGCCGACGCTACGACCGCAAGGCGAGCCGGGGCACGGCACTATCCATCCAAGATGACATCGACCGTTCGGCAAAACGGGGCCACGACATCGCCACCTTCAAGGTAGACCTGCAATTCCCGTCGACCGCGTGCGACTCTAACGGCCGACAAATCAAGCTGCAAGCTGATCGTCTGGCCCGGCTCGAGACGGAAGCTGTAAGCGGTGGCGAAGCGGGCTTCACCGCCCCGCGGCTGGTAGGCCACCGGATCGCCGTCGAGTCGCACCAGCGGCGAAAGCTCGACCGGTTGACCGCCGTCGTTTCGCACGTGCACGACTGGCGGGGGGGTCGTCAGGCTGAGAAACGTGAGCCCGTCCGGCGTAGCGGACCGGTGGAAACGCAGCGTAGGGCCGATCTCGAATTCAACCCTCAGATTCGACGCCGGCGGCTCCCATCCGGACCCGACCAGCGCACGCAGCGAGCCCTTGTCCGGCAAGTCGAACCGCACGCGGCATTCCCAGAGCTGCCCGTGATCGACCGCCAGTTCGAGCCGGGCACCGTGGCACCAGGGCTTGTGCTCCGCGAGCTTGCGCAGGCGCAGCGTGAGCGCCAGCCGGTTGAGACGGTAGGGCAGGTTGTTCACCGCCGACAGGCTCAACTGCGATCGTGAACCGTCGTTCGGGCCGTCCAGGTTCGCGCTGAGGTATCCGACCGGCGTGGAAAGCGGGTGGTCGGACGACTGGGGCGCTTCGCCCGGGAGGAATACGCGGTCGTCGAGGACGTCGACGATGCGATAGTGGCTGATGCCGCTGGCCCCGCCGCGCGGCGCGCTCGATGATTGGTGCGTGCGCAGGTAGGCCATCGGCGCGGCGGCGTCGATCAGGTCGCGATAAGCGCGGCCGTCCCAGTCGCAGTGACCGGCGGCGAACCAGAGACCGACGCGCCCGGCTCGAATCATGCGCGTGAGCGTTCCCTGCTGTTGCCAGTAGCGCAGCAGGTTGGGCGAGTCGTCGTGCGTGACGACGAACGTCAGGCCGTCGAAACCGGGGTCGCCGAGCGCGCGTTCAACCCACCGGATCTGTTCCGCATCGCGATCGATCGGGGCGCGCGGTTGGTCGGCCAGCACGAGACCTCGGTGCCGGCCGACGTGGACCAGACCGACCGGACTGGGAGCGACATATCGGCTGTAGAGCTCCATGTCGTCGTGGTCGCCGCAGGCAATCAGGATCGGAGCCTCGAAGTGCGTGAGATACTCGACCAGCATCCGCCAGCCAGCCGACGGGTTGCGGTGTGTCACGTCAAGGAAATCCCCCGTGGCTACGATCAGTGTCGGCCCAACCAGATTCACTTCATCAATTAGCCGCCAGTCAAACTCAGGTGCACCGGCGTCGCCGATGTTCATGTTGGACAAGTGGACCAGTCGGAGCGAACGCCCGATCGGTCCGACCGCAACGCAGTGCCGGCCGAGCAGCCGCGAGCCGTTGCAGTTGACTTCCAGATCATAGGTCCGCGGCGGCACGGTGGGTGGAACCGTGAGCTGCACAGGCTGCCCGGCAAGGAGTCTACCGACGGCCTCCGGTTCGGCCTCGAGCTCGTGGCGCTGCTGCTGTCCCGAGGAGGTCAGGTCGAAAGTAACCGCCGCGACGGTCCACGGAACGTGGGCAAGGAGCTGGAAAGTACCGCCGGGCTCGACGAAGACTGGCCGACCGAGGGTCGGCGCGAAGAGCCGGGGTGACTCGTCGTCACTGCTGGCGGCCGTGGTTAAGTCGGCCCGGTCAGTAGCGGTGCCGCAGAGGGCGACGAACGCCAGGGCTGCATAGGTGAGACAACGTGGAGCGCGCGGAGACGCGCTGTGGCTGACGGACATTTGGCACACCCTTGCCGCTCGGAGGCGGTGGCTTTATCTTTACCATCGTGCTTGGCGAGGTTGGCGATACAGTGATTCCGGCGTTGCGCGAGTGGCTGCGCAACGAAAGCCGATTGGGCGTGCAGCATTGCTCGCGTTCGCGGGTCGAGATTCGCACGTCGGGGGCCTCGGAGGAGCACTTGCCGGCGCCTCGTGAGCGCGCACGGCCAGCGGTCCGGGCGGCCACGCCGATGCTCCTGCCCGATGATGCCGAATTGCCCGCGATATGCGATCATGACTTGCCGGAGCCGGATGCCCGTCAGGCTCTACGGCAGTTGGAGGAGGGGTATGTCCGGGGGTGCACCAAGTGCGGCTTGCACGCGGAACGTCGGCAGGCGGTGTTCGGCGAGGGGTGCCCGCGGCCGTCGATCGCGTTTGTGGGTGAGGGTCCGGGCGTGGAGGAGGATCGGCAGGGTCGTCCGTTTGTCGGGCGGGCCGGGCAGTTGCTGACCCGGATGATCGCGGCGATGACGCTGACTCGCGATCAGGTCTATATTTGTAACATCGTGAAGTGTCGCCCGCCCGGCAATCGCACGCCTACCGACCAAGAGGCGGACGCGTGCTGGCCATACCTGTGTCGGCAGTTGGCGATCCTGCGGCCTCGTGTGATCGTGGCACTGGGTCGGCCGGCGACGCAGATCTTGCTGCAAACCAAAACGCCGATCGGGCGCTTGCGGGGCGAGTTTCACGATTTCCCGCCGCCCGGGCTGGACCACCTCGGGTTGCCGACGACGAAGCTGATGCCGACGTTTCACCCGGCGTACCTGCTTCGCAGCCCGGGCGAGAAGGCGAAAGCCTGGGAGGATCTGAAGCAGGTCATGCAGTTTCTGGGGATCGCGATACCGCCAACGCGGTGAAGAGGGCGCAGTCGGGCCGGCTGTCTTGGGGCTGTCGGGGTCGACATCAACTTTTTTTGAGGATTGGGGCATTTACCTGATTGGCGATTGCCGGTCGGGGCCTACGATGCGGCGCGGGTTGCGGTTCGCCTCCGGGGACAGACCGGGGGGCAAACGCCTACGGATAAGGGAGCAAGTGTCTCGCTTCGAGGTATACAGCCACGATGGGCGAAAACGACGCGGTTGTTTACTTGATGGGACCATCGGCGCTCGACCGGCAAGCCTATTGCCTGCTGTTGCGCGAGGAGCTCCACCTGACCGTGACCGTCCAGTCGAGCTTCTCGGCGGTGGCCGTCTGGGCGGCGATGCGAGCCAAGCCCGACCTGGCCTTGGTGACGGCCGACCAGCCCTCGCCGGCCGTCCGCGACGCACTCCAGATGATTCCGCGGCTATCGAAGCAAACACACATCCTCGTGATCAGTGCTTCGGTCGATGAGGCGGTGCTGAAGGATTGGGGCAGTTGCGATATCGCCGGATACGTCGTCAAGGACGGCGGCGTGGAAGAATTGCGACCAGCGGTCCAGGCGGTTCTCGCCGGGCAGACCTATTTCAGCCCCGGGGTGTTGAGCGCGATCGAGAAGGGCCGAAAACTGAGCAGCGGTTTCGCCACGCTCTCGCCCCGAGAGACCGAACTGCTACCGCTGCTGGCCCGCGGCATGACGCTGCGTGAGGCGGCCGCCGCGATGACGGTCAGTTACAAGACCGCCGACTCCTACCGCACTTCTCTGCTCCGCAAGCTGGGCGTGCGCGATCGCGTGGAGCTGGCCCGCCTGGCAATTCGCGAACGCATCGTCGAACCCTGAGACCGCGACGCCAGCAAGTCACCGCAAGCCCCGCGATCAGACCGGGTGATGTGGGGTGAGCGTCATTTGCGTGTGCAACTTGTCATTCCGAGAAGCGCAGCGCCGAGGAATCTGGCTTGTTCCGCGCGGTTGAGCCAGATTCCTCCGCGTGTCCGCCGTGGGCGGACACGGTCGGAATGACATTTGGGCGTTACGCACTACGCTAACACTCACCCGGTGACGTGGCGTCGGTCGCCGCGTTGTTGATCGCGAAGTCAGGACTACCTATACTCAAGTAAGATTGCCTCGCGGCTCCGATCGGCCAACACTGAAAGCAACCTCCCGCCGACGGATCGGAGGAATGAAGCATGTCATGCTTGACTCGTATTGGCGCGGTGATCGTTTCGATCGCGGGCATAGTCATGCCGCCAGCGGCGAACGCGGACACGATCTACGTCTGCTGGGACGGTAGCGGAGATTACCTCACCATCCAGGAGGGCATCGCTGCGGCCTCCACTGGCGACCAGGTCATCGTTTGCGACGGCACCTACACCGGCGCCGGGAATCGCGACCTCGACTTCGGCGGCAAGCTGATCACGCTTCGCAGCGAGAACGGCCCGGGAAGCTGCATCATTCAGTGTGAAGGGGCTCCTAACGACCCGCACCGCGGGTTCTACTTTCACAGCGGCGAAACCCCCGACGCCGTCCTCGATGGGTTCACGATTACGGGGGGGTATATGACCGGCAGTGAGGGTGGCGCGATCTACTGCTACGATGGGAGCAGCCCGACCATCAGCAACTGCGTCATCAGTGGCAATACGGCGAGCGGACAATGGGGCGGCGGGATTGCCTGCCGCGATGCCGGTAATGCCTTGATCGTCGGCTGCACGATCACCGGAAACGTGGGAGCCTCCGGGGGTGGCATGCAGAGCACCGATAGCAGCCCCACAATCGCCAACTGCGTCTTCACCAACAACCTGGTGGGAAGCTCCGGCGGCGGGATCTCGTGTGGCGGCGGCAGCCCGACGATCACCAACTGCATCATCATGGACAACACGGCGGGCTCCGGGGGCGGCATCCGCTCTTCTTCCGGCACCCCTACGATCACCAACTGCCTGATCGCGCGAAACACAGCCGAGTTACTTAGCGGCGGCGGCATGTACGGCTCCGGTGACCCGACCATCACCAACTGCACGGTCACGGGGAACACGGCAGACGACTACGGCGACGGCATCTACTGTCATAACAGCGACCTGAGAATAAGAAACTGCATTTTCTGGAATGCCTCCGCCGCCGAGCCGGAAATCGCGGTCTGGTACGGCTCGCTACTGACCATCTCCTATTGTGATGTCCAGGCTGGCCAGGCGGGCATCTACGTCTCGTTCGGCGGCAGCTTGAACTGGGGCCCCGGCAACATCGACGGCGATCCCCTGTTCGCCGACCCCAACAACGCGGACTACCACCCGGCCGCTGGTTCGCCGTGCATCGACGCCGGCTGTAATTGGGGTGTGCCCCCCGACATCGCGGACCTCGACGCCGACGGCAATACGGACGAGATCACGCCGTTCGATCTCGACGCTGAGGGGCGGTTCTTTGACGATCCCAACACCCCGGACAGCGGTTGCGGAAGCGTCCCCATCGTCGACATGGGAGTTTACGAGCTCGGCGACACGGGACCCCAGCCGTGCTTTGCCGATATCGACGGTGACGGCGAGGTAGGCCTGGCTGACCTGGCCGCGTTGCTGGCCAACTACGGCCTATCCGGCGGAGTGTGCGGGGGTGATCTCGACTGCGACGGTGACGTGGACCTCTCCGACCTGAGCGCGCTGCTCGCGGCTTACGGGACCACCTGTGAGTGACTCAGGGTTCCGGAGCTCTGAGGTCTGCCGAGCGCGATTCCAGTATTACGGCTCTTCGGACAAGGCCTGGGTGCGCGTTTGGACGGCGCGCTCGACGACCTCATCGATCGACGGTACGGGGGTTGGCTCGAGCTGGTAGGTCGGCAAGACGTGTTCGTCCCTGATCGTGGTGGGGATCAGGCACTCAGCCACCAGGTCGATGGGGGGGTACTGGTACCAGGGGGCATTGACCCGGCAGTGGGTTTTCAGCGTCTTGAAGCCCTCGCGGCGCAGGATGATGTCGTAGTCGCCGTACCACAGGAAAGAGACCTTGACCGGGGTAACGCCGACTTCCCTGTCATTGACGAAGACCCGCGCGCCCTGCGGATCGCTGTCGATCCTCAGGTTGCGTTCGACGCAGCCACTCACGGCGAGCAGCGCCGCCGACAGCGTGATGACAATGAACAAGCGGCCAGGAGAGCAGTTCATTTCAGAACCTCGATTGGTGCAACCGCGGTACCGGCGCGCCGACGACGGCAACCGTCGTGGGACCGATGATCATCCCAGAAGCAAGCCTCTGCTGGCTGGCTGCGCGCGGTGAATTCTAGCGGCGCAGCGTCCCATAGTCACTGGGATGCCCGGCCCAAAGCGCCGGCGGGTGCCCCAAGTTCGAGCGCCGGATTATTCGCGTGGCCCAGCCACCCTCGGCTGGGCTCGCGGAACATGCCCAGCCAAAAGCGGCCGTGCCACGCTTCAGCGTCTAAAAATGCCTGCATGAATAATGCGGCCGAGCGCGCACGGTGATCCGGCCCGATCGTGCCCATTTCGATCTGGCAGCGGTTATCAGATTCCAGACCGGGGTGTCCGGCGAGCCGGGCGGAAAAAATGCACGAATCGTTCGGCGTATCGCCGAAACGTTATGACCACTTCGCAAACCCGTAGAACGGTGGGGCCCGGGGTCGCAGCGGCGCGGCGGACCGATAGTCCCTCGGCGCGGCCGGGGCGCGTACCCAAAGCCCGGATGTTTCGGGACTGCCGGCGGAGGTTCCCATAGCCGAGTTCGATCAGCGGACGCGCGTCGGCCGGATGCGGGCGGCACGCGGCAGGCACGGCCGGCCGGTCGGTTAAGTGGGCGTTGCGCCCGGCCGAAGTTCCCACCGGCAGAGTTGGGTAGCGAGGGGGCCATTATGGCTTGCCGCACATTGTTACGACGAAAGACGCAGATGGACCTGCTCGGGCAGGCCTGCGCGCGGGGCCTCGCGGCCCGGCTCGCGCTGCGCAGAGTGCCGGTGGTCAGCGGTGCCGTCGAACTGGCAACGCTCGAGCGTGACGGCGTGCTGGTCGCCTGCGTCGCCGGACGGATCCCGGAGGCCGAGGTGAAGGGTCGGCCGGTCGAAGTACGCTTCGAGCACGAAGGCGAGCAGTATGTCTTCCGCGCGGTCACCCGCGGATGCGTCAGTCAGGGCCTGCCCGGAGCGGAGACACCGCCACGCCTGAAACTGAGCTTGCCCGTGCGGCTGGAGCGTGCCCGTCGGCGTCGGCACATCCGCCTGACCGCTCCAGAGCTGCCGCCGATCGAAGGCACGTTCACGCACGTGGTTGACGGGCGGCGGCAGTTCAAGGCGCGCTTGACGGACATCGGCGACGGGGGCATCGGGGTGAACGCTCGGACGGCGGAAGTATCGCAACTTTACACCGGCGACCTGTTCTGGGTCGACATGGAGTTGCCTGGCGAAGAGACGCATTCGGAGTTCGTGGTGCGGCTGGTACATCTGCGCCCGGTCAAGAACACCGATCAGCTTGCGATGGGCTGGGTGTTTCAGCCCACCGATGACGTCGCGAACTACGAGAAGTACGTGCGGCGACTGGAGGCGCTCATCGCACATCGGCAGCCGCCCGCGAGCGCGACCGGTTGAGCAAGGAGACCTGTGCATGCAGCTGGCGATCGATCTGACGCCGCGACAGGGGACTCGCGTGCTCGAACAGGCCTTGCGCGCCCAGGCCGACTTCGAGATCGAGCCGCGGAATCTCCCGGACGATGAGCCGCTGCACGGCAAGCTGCTGGGGCGCGAAGGCGAACTGCTCGTGGTCCAGATGCGCGACACGCCGGCGGCGGTCCCGCTGAGCGTCTTGACCGGCGCGTTCTGCGACATTCGGACGATCCTGTCGGGCGAGCTGTACACGTTCACGACGTGCGTGCTGGAGGTCGCTGACGAACCGGCGGGGCAGCGCGTGCTGATGGTCGCCCCCGAGGCAATCCAAGTGACCAATCGGCGGCAGTTCGAGCGGACCAACGCGACAGTCGCATCCCAGGTTCGCATCTGGGTGGGGGCGCGCGCCCCGCCGACGATGGGCCTGGTGGCCAACGTGAGTGCCGGCGGGTTGGCCTGCAACCTCCCCGGAACGACCCTGGACAGTGCCTTGGCCCTGGGCGACGAGCTGCGGGTGAGCTTCGAGTTAGCGGGGTTTGACGATGTGTTCGAACTGCCGGTGGTGTTGTGCAGCAAGACGCTCACACGCGACCGGCAGCAGCTGTCTCTGGGGATGAAGTTCTGCGTTCGCCCGGACGACCCGGCCGCGCAGCGTGCTTTGGAACGCGTGCGGGCGGTTCTGTTTGAACTGATGGTAAACACTACCGATATGGACGGTGGGCTATGAAACCGCGTCGAATCCTGACCGCTGAAGAGGCCTCGATCATGTTCGACGAGGCCGTGCGGCAAAGTGCCTTGGCAGTGCTGACGGTGCATGGAGATGGCAATTGGCGCACCTTCAAGAGCCGTTTTCTCGAACGTGACGCCAATCGGCACTTCGTCGTCCTGGACTACCAGGAGACGCACGGAACCCAGCCGCCGCCACTCATCCTCGGGCAGTACGTCGGACTCAGCTTTCGCCACAAGAGCCGCAAAGTCATGTTCGCCACCGTGGTCGAAGCCAAGGGGCGCTACCTGGTCGACGGCAAGAACGGCGTGTCGGCGGTACGCTATCGCTGGCCGGAGAGTATGACCGAGCTCCAGCGGCGAGCTTACTACCGAACACCGGTCCCGCCGGAAGTCCGGGTCCTGACGAACATCTGGCCGGGCGGCGTGGCGGCCCGTCAGCCGGCCCAGGGCTCCGCCTTGAGCGTGGTAACCGGCGAGGCGCTGGACATGTCTTGTGGCGGCACGCTGGTTCGGCTGAACCAGTTGGAAGCGCCCGGCTGGACGGATAACGAGACGCTCGGGGTCGAACTGCACTTGCCCGATGGCCAACCGCCGCTGCTGCTCGACGCCTACTACCGCGGCACGCGTCACGACACCGGGAACCATTTGTGCACGGCGATCCAGTTCGTGGGTCTGGAGCTGTCACTCGACGGGCGGGGGGTGCTGCAGCGGCTGGCGCGGTGCGTGCAGAAGTTCCACCGGACGACGCTCGCGAACGACTTGCGCAGCGGTCGGGCGCGGTTCAAGAGCGGATAGATACAACTGATCGGGGGATCCGCGGCGGCTTGTCGGTGGTCCAGGGGACCCGCCGGCAGCCGCCCCTTTTGGCGCATCGCCGGCCCGCCCCGAGCCGATCCCACAGTTGCGGGATGAGCACTTAGAGCCGCTATCAACACCCCTCCCCCTCTCAGGGGGAGGGTAGGGAGGGGGTCGGCCGTCCGCTGTTTTGACCCTCCCCTTGGCCCCTCCCTGCGAGGGAGGGGCGTATTGTTAGGCGCTCTTAGTCCGCCGACCTCCGTAGCAGCAAGACACGCATTGTGCCGAACCTACGCTCGTCCACGTAGCAAAGTGACCGTAACGGTTCGGTGGAGAACTCCGTCGACCACGCGTATCGGAACACTAACAGCCCCTCTTCCGAAAGCCGCGGGCCGGACCGCTCGAGCAGGTCGAGCACGCGGTGCGGGTCGGCGACGTCGCGGTACGGCGGATCAACGAACATTAGCCCGTACCCGTCCGGTGCCGCCGGGGGAATTCGCATGGTCCAGGCGTTGTCCGCGGCGATGCGGGCAACCGCGGTCAGCCGCAGCTTGTCCAGGTTCGCGCGGAGAACGCGCAGCGTGCGCTGATCGCGCTCGACGAACAGGCACGAGCGCGCCCCACGCGAGAGGCATTCGATTCCCAACGCCCCGCTCCCGGCGAAGAGGTCCAGCACGGCGATGTCCGGTAATACTCCCGGCGTGCCGAAACGGTGTCCGACGATGTTGAAGAGCGACTCCTTCACGCGGTCCGTGATCGGACGCGTCGTACGTCCCAGCGGCGCGGCGAGAAGCGAGCCGCGCAGTTTCCCGGCAATGACTCGCATAGTCACCATTATTCACGGCATCGTGCGTCCGCGAAAGGCGCCCGGGGGAGGCGGTCATGACCCGAGAACCGCCCGGCTGACCGGCAAGTTTTCTCGGTCGCTGCGCGCCCTCGAAACGACTGGGCACACACACATTGCCAGTGCTGAGCGCCAGCCGCGCGCGCGCCGATACAGCAGTGGCATGATCCAAGACCTGCGGACCATCCTGGACGGCTGGGAATACGAGCCCGGGAAAATCTCGGTCCGAAAAATCATCGGCCGCGACGGGCACGAGAAAATCCAGACCCGGGTCGACCTCGGCTTGCTCCAGCTCGAGCCCGTCGGCCGGCCCGACGGACGGCGACCGTACGGCTACGACTCGATGCTGACATTCTTCGAGACCCGCTTGCGGGATCACATCGCGCGCGGCGGTGACGACGCGGGTTTCGTGCTCCTGCCCGAGGATTGCCGCGACCTGCGCCACGAGGTCCACCTGTGCTACCAGCGCTATCTCTCACTCTTCGTGCTCGAAGAATACGAGGGCGTGGAGCGCGACACCGAGTGGAATCTGCGACTGATCGAACTGTGTCGCCGCTACGCGGAGACCGAGTACGACCGCACCGCGCTCGAATCTCAGTGGGGTTACGTCTTGATGATGCACACCCGCGCGAAGGTCTACCAGGCGGTGGACGCCAAACAGTTCGACATCGCTCCGGCTCTGCTCGAGCACGGCCGACAGCGCCTGCTCGAGTGGGAGTCCTCCAAAGAGCGGGCGGACGACGAGTCGGCGGCGCCGGAGCTGGAGGTGCTGGACGCGCTGCGGGAAGAAGTCTTCGACCGAATGCCGGCGGATGCCGTCCCGCGCCTGGAGTGGGAGCTGAACGAGGCGCTGGCCGGGGAAGACTACGAGCGGGCGGCCGAGCTGCGCGACCAGCTCTCAACCGCGCTTGGCGCTGCGCAATCCGGCTGACCGGCGCCGGATCAGCGCCACGTCGGACCCGCGGATCCGCCCCACGTGACTGAGCCCCCGAACCCTCCGGCTCTCGGAAAACACCTCTGGGATTGACGCACTCCGGTGCCGGGCCTACGCTCTACCTTTGGGACGAGTTGACCGGCCGCGGCCCCGCGGCCAGAGCGAGAGAATAGATGAAACTGGCAAGAGGCTTGCTGTCGACGGGCTTGCTCGTGGGGTTGCTGCTGACGTCCGGCTGCGGCAAGAGCGACGACCAGCCGACGCGCTTCAACCAGACCCTGGGCGGCACGCCGGCCGGCGCGCCGGTTGGCGCCGGCTCGATCGACCCCGGCATCCTCCGGGATCCGAAGGACTACACGCCCGAATCGTACGAGCCGCTCGAAGGCGAGGCGCCGGCCGGTGCCGCCGAGGGGCCGGAAGCGGAGATGATCCGCGGTGTTTTTGAAGGCTTGGCGGATGCGATTTCTAGTTTCGATTTCACCACGGCGCTTGACGCGTTCGTACCCGAACAAGTTGCGGCAATCACGCAAGAGAACGAATACCTCGACAACTTTGACGGGCTGAAGGACGCGCTGACTTCCTGCATCCAGATATACAAAGACAAGACGGCTGGAACGGACGTTGAAGCCCCCGACGCCGCTGATGGACTCCCTCCGGAGTTGCTCAAGTCGCTCAATACGGCGTTCACCATATCCGTACTCGATGAAGAGAACGCGGTGGCGACGCTCGATCTGAGTCAGGTCCAAATACCCGCAGAAGCTCGCGCCAAGATCGCGGAGGCGGTTCAGAAGATCATGCCGATGATGGCACAGTTGCGCGCCGCGGGCCCGGGCGTCACGCCACCGGACAGCACGGCTACTCCCGGCGCGGGTGGCGCCGAACCACTCTCGGACCAGCTCATTCAGGACCAGATTGATAGTCTCCTCAGCGCAGAGTATCGTGTGCCACTCCGCAAAGTTGATGATGAGTGGAAGCTCGTGCTTCCGATCAAGATTCAAGAGCAGCACGCGGAACTGATCAACGACGCCGTTGTAATACTTAAGGATGGCTTCAACGACCTCGCGCAGGCATTCGGGCAGGCCGAGACCCTTGATGATCAGACCATGGAGCAGATTAGCACTCAGGTCATGATGAGACACATGCCTGCCGTCATAGGCTTGGTGGGAAGAGCGATGCCGATGATCAGCTCCATGATGCAAGAAGAACCGCCTACGGAAGCGGAAGCCGCCGAAGCCGATGCGGACCAGGCCGAACCGGAGGAGGAGGAAGAACCCGAGGAACCGCCGGAGGGACGACGCGGCCCTGGCCGCGGTCGCCGGCCCTGATCGGCCATTCGTAATCCCGCGGGGATCGCCCCGCACGACTCAGCAACCGCCCAGCTCGCTTGAGGATATATGTCCACTACGAAGGCACATTCCCACCGCGCTGTCGCCGACCTCGAGGCCGGCCAGCGGCTCGAAGACGAAATCTACCTGATCACGCAGAAGGACCTGCGAACGACCACCAACGGCAGCCTCTACATCCATGCCGTCCTGGCCGACCGCAGCGGGCAGGTCGTGGCGCGGATGTGGAACGCCTCCCGGCAGATCTACGACTCGATGCCCGAGAGCGGACTGATGCACGTCACCGGGCGGGTCGAGAGCTACAAGGGCAAGCCGCAGGTCATCATCGACGGCCTGCACACGGTCGACGAGCAAACGGCCGACCCCAGCGACTTCCTGCCGGTTTCGCGGCACGACGCCGAGAAGATGTGGGAACGGACCAAGGAGATCCTGCGGGCGATCAAGAACCCCGACCTGCTCGCCCTGGTTGCCAAGTTCATCAAGGACGAGGAGTTCGTCGCCGGGTTCAAGCGGGCACCGGCGGCGCGCACCAATCACCACGCCTACCTCGGCGGCCTGCTGGAGCACACGCTCAATCTGCTCGAGCTGGCGGTCGTCGTCCTGCCGCGCTATCCCGACCTGAGCAGCGACCTGGTGCTGACCGGCACATTCCTGCACGACGCCGGCAAGACCGCCGAGTTGTCGTACACGACGAACTTCGCCTACACCAACGAGGGTCAGCTCGTCGGGCACATCGTCCAGACCGCCACCTGGATCGACGCCAAGGCCCGCGAGCTCGAACGCGAGACCGGCCAGGCGTTTCCGGCCGACCTGCTGGCGACGCTGCAACACATCATCGTCGCGCACCACGGACGCTACGAGTTCGGCAGCCCGAAGCTGCCCGCGACGGCCGAGGCGATCATGGTGCACTACCTCGACAACCTCGACGCCAAGCTCAACATGGTCTTCAACGCGATCGAGCGCCACCTGGACGAGCAAAGCGATTGGACGAGTTGGGTCCCGGCCCTGGAAACACGCGTCTTCAAACCCGATCCGACCAAGCCGCGGTCGTAGCGTGAGCACCGGAACGATCGAGCGCATCAGCTCCGCGAGGCGCCGGGAAGGGACTACCGCGAACGTTGGTGCGAGAAAGGACGGTCGCACCAGCACCAGCATTCCCAATCAGGGAAACCGCAGACGATTGCCCGCACGCAGGACATCGTTCGGGTAGAGCACACCACGCCACAGATGTCCGCCCCGCCACGCGGCCAGCACGGCGGCTCGCATGACGGCGAACACCGAACCGAACAAACCGATCGGAAAGAGCACGGCGGGGAGCAAGCCCATCCGCAGCCAACGGTTGATCGTTAGCGAGGAGAGCAACGCCAGTGCGCCTCCGGCCAAACCGATTCCCCACAGTAGCGGCCTGCCGACTCCGATCCCCACGAGCAGGGCCACGACCGGCGAAAGCTCGCACCAGAGCATCGTCAGTACGACCGTGATCAGCCGCAGGTAGCTGAAACCAAACGCGACCAGGATGGATTTCTCGGTCCCGCGAGCGGCCTCGTCCCACGTGCGATAGAAGTGCAATCCCACTTGACGGCGACCATTGACCACCGCGCACCGCGCACCGGACTCCTTGAGCATCTGTGCCAGCCCCATGTCATCGACAACCGTCAGCCGGAGTCCCTCGAAACCGGCCGTCCGCTCGAACGCTGCCCGGCGAACCAGCATATACGCGCCGATGCCGGCGAACGCCCGGGAGCGGGGGTTATCGACCGCCCAGAGGCGCCCGGCCAGACAGATGTGGCGAACGAAAGCTGCGAATGTACACGCCAGAAGAAAGGTCTTTGGCCAGAATTCCGGTAGCACTGCCAGATTATCCAGATCACGCTCCAGACAGTAAGCCACGCTGCGCGAGAGCGTATTGGGCTCGACATGCACATCGGCGTCGCTGAAGAGCAGCCACTCGCCGGTCGCTGCTGCCACACCTTGTTGAAGAGCATGCACCTTGCCGAGCCAACCTTCCGGCAACTCGCTGATGTGCAGCGCGCGGACCCGGTCGTCCGCCTCGGCGAGTCGATCGATGATCTCGCCAGTTCCATCGTCCGAGCGGTCGTCGACCAGGATGACTTCGAGATTCGGGTATCCGTCGCTCAGCCGTGACCTGGTGGCGGCCTCGATCGCCTCGGCCTCATTGCAGGCCGGAATGATCACCGACAGCTTCGGCCAGTGCTGCGGTCTGCCTGGACGGAGACGCTCCAAGACGGGCACACACTGGATCGTGCGCAGCACGAACAGCGCGTTGAGCAGCCAGTACAGACCACCCAGAGCGGTCAGCCCGACACACACCCATTCGGCCAGCGACATCGCGTCGTCCCTCGTTCACCGGGCGTAGCGCCTGCCCGTCCTTCTATGTATGCTTCTCGGCACCACGAAGCAAGCCGCCCGCGGCGCTCCGGCATCGACTCCAACCGGGCACGTACCTGCTCCCAGAACGGTGTCTCGGCGCTTGACAGCCGCGTATTACACTTTAATATCTTCTGCCCGATGATGTTCGAGCAGCCGGGCCGACCGGGAGACGCGCTGAAAATGGCCAAGACCAGGAAGACGCCCACGATCGTTACGTTCAAGGCGGATCAATCGCTACTGGTAGCCTTGCAGGGCATTGAGAACCGCTCGGAGTTCATCCGGTCGGCGTTACTGACGGCCCTGGAGAACATCTGCCCACTCTGTAAGGGCCGAGGCATCCTGACGCCCAACCAGAGAAACCACTGGAAGTCGTTCGCCGACGACCACGAGCTCGAGGAGTGCGACGACTGCCACGAGTTCCACCTCGTGTGCCACAGTGGGCCGCGCCGCCGCGTCCGCCGGGCACACCGGCCTCGCGGACGCGATTCCGGGACCCGCCGGACGGGAGCTTCCAAATGAACCAGCTCCTGAAGAACATATCGCACGAGCTCCGGGCGCACGTGCCGTTCACGATCGCCGGCACGCTGTTGGGAATCGCGCTCATGGCCGCGATGTTCTACGCCAAGGCGCCCCGCTCCCTCTCAGAAACGCTATTCGAGATCATGCACCCGGCTCACGTGCTGCTGAGCGCGACGGTTACCGCGGGGCTCTACCGGCTCTACAGCAAGGGCTCGCTCTGGGCGACGTTCGTGGTG
>CAZDTB010000049.1:0-16004 GCA_964508075.1 uncultured Planctomycetales bacterium | reverse complement strand
ATAGCGGATCTCAGCAGTCTACGAAGTTTGGAAAGTGTTTGGACCTGGGGTAGAATCCCCCGCGGGAGTTGAATGGACGCTCGAGGTTTCATCGAACGCCTGAGAGCAGGCCGCGACTACCGCGGGCAGATCGCCGCCGTGCGCTGTCTGGAGGAGCGGCCGGCGGCGTATGCGCTGCCGTCGAGTCCGATTCCGGATCGGCTCCAGGCGTTGCTGCGCAACGAAGGCATCGAGCAGCTCTACGTCCACCAGGCCGAAGCCTATGACGCGCTGCGTGGCGGCACAGACGCGGTGATCTGTACGCCGACGGCGTCGGGGAAGAGCCTGTGTTTTCATCTGCCCGTGTTGGCGGAATTGCTCGAGGACCCCGAGAGTCGGGCGCTCTATCTGTTTCCCGCCAAGGCGTTGGCGTACGATCAGCTCGGCAATCTGGAGCGGATGGTGACCGCCGCCGGCTTGCAGGACGCTGTCAGGCCCGCGTGTTACGACGGCGACACGCCGACGCATAAGCGCCCCGGCGTCCGGCGCAATGCCACGTTGCTATTGTCCAATCCCGACATGCTGCACGTCAGCATTTTGCCGAATCACGCGAAGTGGGCCGGTTTTTTAGCCCGGCTCAAGTACGTCGTGCTGGATGAGATTCACACCTACCGCGGGATCTTCGGCAGCCACGTTGCCGGCGTGATTCGGCGACTCCAGCGGATCTGCCGGCATTACGGCTCGTCGCCGCGATTCATCTGCTGCTCGGCGACGCTCGGGAACCCGCGCGAGCTGGCCGAGCGGCTGACCAACCGGCCGATGCTCCTGATCGACCGCGACGGCTCGCCGCAGGGCCGCAAGTACTTCCTGCTCTGGAACCCGCCCTGGCTGGCCGAGACGCGCGTCGCCCGGCGCAGCGGGAACATCGAGGCGCAGGAGCTGATGGCGCAGCTATTGGAAGATGGGGCGGGGACGATCACGTTTGCCAAGGCCCGCGTCGTCGCGGAGCTCATCTACAAGTATGTGGCCGAGGCGCTGGATCGCAGGCAGCCTGGGCTGGCAAAGCGTGTTCGGCCCTATCGTGGCGGCTACCTGCCGAACGAACGCCGCGCGATCGAGGCGGCTCTTTTCAGTGGCGACTTGCTCGGGGTCTGCAGCACGAACGCGCTGGAGCTGGGCATCGACGTCGGCTCACTCGACGCCGCCATCATCGTCGGCTTCCCGGGCACGCTGTGTAGCCTCTGGCAGCAAGCGGGGCGGGCCGGCCGTCGGCAGGACGAATCGCTCGCGATCTTCGTCGCGTACGACGACCCGATCGACCAATACCTCATGCGCAACCCGGACTTCGTCTTCGGCCGACCGGTCGAGCACGGCATCATCGACCCCGCCAATCCACACATCCTCAAGAGCCAGCTCGGCTGCGCCGCGTACGAGCTGCCGCTCGAACAGCACGACTTCGAGCAGTTCGGCAATATCGCGACCGACGTTGCGGAAGTCATCGCCGAAGCCGGCGAGCTACGCCTTACGGCGGATAAGTACTATTGGGCGTCGTCCGAGACGCCCTCGCAGCGCACCAGCATTCGCCATATCAGCGACGCGACCTACGCGATCGTCGACATCACCGACGACCGCAACACTGTCCTCGGGCAGGTCGATTCGATCTCGGCCCCGGAGCTGGTCTATCCCGAGGCGATCTACCTGCACGCCGGCGAGAGTTATGTCGTTCGCGAGCTCGATCAGCAGGCCAAGCTCGCCCGAGTCGAGCGGATCGACGCCGACTACTACACGCAACCACTGCTTCACAGTGACATTCGCGTCGTCGAGCAACGCCTGGAGGCAGAATTCCGCGGCGGCCGCAAAGCCTTCGGCGACGCGACGGTGCAATGGCAGACGGTCGGTTTCCGCAAGTTCAAGTTCTACACTATGGAGCTGATCGGCCAGAGCGAGCTTGAGCTGATGCCGCTGCGGATCGACACCACGGCCATGTGGCTCCAGCCGCCACCGGAAGTGCTCAAAGCCGTCACCGACGCCGGCCACCAGAAGCACGAAGCGCTGGCCGGTGTGCGCAACCTGCTGTTGGTCTCGCTGCCGCCGCTGGCGATGGCCGACCGCCACGACATCGGCGGCATCGTCGACTCATCGCAACTCGGCCGCCCCGCCATCTTCCTCTACGACCGCTACGAGGGCGGCGTCGGCTACGCCCGCCACGGCTACGAATGCACCGACGACCTGCTCCGCATGGCGTACGACCTCGTCGCTGGCTGCGACTGCGAAGACGGCTGCCCGGGCTGCGTCGGCCCCGCCAACCTCCGCCCGCCGTTGCATCACGATCCGGATATCTACAAGGCGTATGACTTTCCGGACAAGCGCGCTACGATGAAGCTGTTAGCGGTATGGCTGGCAGCGTAGCGGCCGGGCTCCGCACCCACCGGCAGGGGAAGTTTCCTGCCGAGCTGCGCTTTGCGTGCCACGGGCGGCTCGTCCGCCCGCGGCACCCGACGTCCGGCACGGGGGCCGGACGGTACGTTCTGCACCCCGCACGGAGAACGGGCGCTACGTTTGGCGCCACGCCCTCTCGCCACCGAATTGACTTTCGCTGCGAGCCGCTTACCATCTACAAATCACGGATTGGTGATGCAAACCACTAAGCTGGAAGGAGCTCGGGATGGCGGGTGACAACGTGCTGCATTTCGATGACGGGAACTTTGAGGCCGAGGTGCTGAACTCTGACGTCCCGGTGCTCGTGGATTTCTGGGCGGAGTGGTGCGCCCCATGTCATATGCTGACCCCCGTAATGGCCGAGCTGGCGGACGAGTACACGGGCAAGGTCAAGTTCGGCAAAGTCAACGTCGATAACGCGCGCCAGACCGCGATCAACTACGGGATCCAGAACATCCCGACCGTGATGCTGTTCGAGAAGGGCAAGTCGGTCGAGAGCTTCGTGGGTGTCCGCAGGAAGGACGACTACCAGGCGGCGCTCCAAGCGACGCTGGGGAGCGGCTAAGGCACGTGAGCAACACGGGCAGCTTGCCTGCCCGTGCCGGCACTGGCGGGCAAGCCGCCAGTGGCACCCCACAAACACGACGAACCTACCCCGGCTCAATCGTGTGGCCCAGCCGCCCTCGGCTGGGCCTATCCAGAGTGCACGGCCCAGGGCCGCCATGCCACACTGCACGGGGGATCAGTTCACCGTCCAGGTGCCGCCGGCGTCGAACAGCGTCTCGAGCGTGCCCTCGCCGAGCTTTTTCGTAGCCGCGTCAATCTGGCCCATCAGCAGGTCTTCGTAGGTTGGGGCTTCCACTTCGCGGAAGATGCCCAGTGGCTCGGGGAACTCCGGGAAGTGCATCCGCGACAGCAGATACGCCAGCGTCGGCTGCGAGGCCCGCTCATCGTGGATCAGCAGGTCGTCGATCGTGATCCCTTTGCCGAGCTCGACGATCTCCGGCGTGGTACCGTTGAGCCGGATGCCCTTGTTTCGGTGCTTGCCAAAGATCATCGGCTTGCCGTGCTCGAGGTAGAGCACATTGTCCAGCTTGGTCTTGCGATCCGAGGCGAATTCGTAGGCCCGCCGGTTGTACACGGCGCAATCCTGATAGATCTCGACGAAGGCGGTGCCTTTGTGGTCGGCCGCGCGGCGCAGCACGTGTTGCATGGCGTGCACGTCGACGTCGACGCAACGGGCGATAAAGGTGACCTCAGCCGCGATCGCGATGCAGATCGGGAGAATCGGCTGCTCGATCGTGCCCCACGGTGACGACCTGGTCCTCTTGCCGAACTCGCTGGTGGGCGAGTACTGCCCCTTGGTCAGTCCGTAGATCCGGTTGTTGAACAGCAAGATCTTGAGGTCCAGGTTCTTGCGGATCGTGTGGATCAGGTGGTTGGTGCCGATGCTCAGCCCGTCCCCGTCGCCCGTTATCACCCACACGTTCAGCTCGGGGTTGGCAACCTTGATGCCCGTGGCGATGGCCGGGGCCCGGCCGTGGATCCCGTGGAAGCCGAACGTGTCCACGTAGTACGGGAAGCGGCTCGAGCAGCCGATGCCGGAGACGAAGACGGTGTTCTCCTTGGTGGCTCCGGTCTCGGCCAGGACCTTCAGCATCTGGTTAAGGACCGAGTAGCTGCCGCAGCCCGGGCACCAGCGTACTTCCTGGTTGCTCTTGAAATCCTTGGGGCTGAGCGCGGTATCTGTGGAACTCACGGCTACCTACCTCCCAGCAGTTGGCTGGCTTTGTTGACGATCTCGACGATCTTGAACGGCTGGCCCTGAACCTTGTTCAGCCCGAGCGTGTCGATCTTGTGTATGGCTTGCAGCATGAAACGCAACTGACCAGTGTTCAGTTCGCACACCAGGATCTTCTTGAAGCGTTTCAGGATATCGCCCACGTTGCCCGGCATCGGGTTGAGCCACTGGATGTGCATGTGCCCGATCTTCCGATTGGCCTCGATCAGGTGCTCGGCCGCCTGACGCACGGCCCCGTAGGTTCCGCCCCACGAGACCAGCAGCAGGTCGCCGCTCTCGTTGCCGAAGACCTCCTGATCAGGGATGTCGTGGACAATGTTGGCCAGCTTGCGGGCCCGCAGTTCGGTCATGCGCTGGTGGTTTTCGGGAAACTGGCAGACGCTGCCGGTCAGGTGCTCCTTTTCCAGCCCGCCGACGCGATGCTGCATGCCGGGGGTCCCCGGAATCGCCCAGGGTCGGACGCCGTTCTCGTCGCGCTGGTAAGGCTGGAACGATTCGGGGTCGCTGGCGTGGTTGATCTCGATCGGTTTCAGCTCTCCCGGCGCGGGAATCCGCCACGGCGCGGAACAGTTCGCCAGATATCCGTCGCTCAGCAGGAAGACGGGGGTCATATACTTGACCGCGATGCGCACGGCCGTAATGGCGGTATCGAAACAGTCGGCCACCGATCGGGCCGCGATCACCGGAACCGGGCAATCCCCGTTTCGTCCGAGCACGGACTGCCAGAGGTCGGACTGCTCGGTCTTGGTCGGCAGGCCGGTGCTGGGCCCGGCCCGCTGCACGTTCACGATCACGCAGGGCAGTTCGGTCATCACCGCCAGCCCGATCGCCTCCTGCTTGAGCGCTGCCCCGGGACCGCTGGTGCCGGTGACGGCGATGGCGCCGGCGTAGGCGGCACCAATCACCGCGTTCATCGCGGCGATTTCATCCTCGGCCTGAAAGACCCGTACGTTATAGTTCTTGTGAAACGACAGTTCGTGCAGGATGTCGCTGGCCGGCGTGATCGGGTAGCTGCCGTAAAAGAGCGGCTTGTTGGCGAGCTTGGCGGCGGCGATCAAGCCGAGCGCCGTAGCCTGGTTGCCGGTCAGGCTGCGGTACTTGCCCGGCTTCAGGTCGGCGCGATCGACCTTGTAGCGCACCGGGAAGATCTCCGCGGTCTCGCCGAAATGATACCCCGCCTTGAGCGCCAACGTGTTGGCGGCGGCGACCGCCGGCACCATCAGGAACTTGGCTTCGATCCACGCCAGCGTCGTTTCGAGCGGGCGATCGTAGAGCCAGTACGCCAGCCCGAGCGCGAAAAAGTTCTTGCAGCGTGCGGCTTGCTTGGCATTCAGGCCGGTGTCTTTCGCGGCTTCCATCGTGAGGTCGGTGATCGGCACCTGGTGCACGCGGTAGCGGTCAAGTTCGTTGGTCTCGAGCGGGTTGTGGTCGAACTTGGCGCGCTGCAAGCTGGCCTTGGTGAATTCGGAGGTATTGACGATCAGCAAGGCGCCCTCGGCCAGGTCTTTCAGGTTGGTCTTCAACGCGGCCGGGTTCATCGCGAACAGCGCGTCGACCTCGTCTCCGGGAGTGTAGACCGTGTGGCTCCCGAAGTTGACCTGGAAGCCGGACACGCCGCCCAGCGTGCCCGCCGGTGCCCGAATCTCCGAGGGATAATCGGGAAACGTGCTGATGTCGTTTCCGAAGACCGCCGACGTGTTCGTGAACCGCGTGCCCGCGAGCTGCATCCCGTCGCCCGAGTCGCCCGCGAACCGTACCGCCGCGTGTGATCGTTCCTCCACTGGCTTTCCGGCGTCACTGTCCGCCGAACTGCCCCGCTTTGTTGTCGCCGTACTCATTGCACCAATTCTCACGCGGGTCGGCAGGAGGTGCCTGCAGCGGCGTCCCGGTGCCGACCAAGCAACACTAACCGCAAACCAGCTTGAGGAATGCGACCTTCGGAATGTCTCGCATGGTAACCTCAAGCTC
Source organism: uncultured Planctomycetales bacterium (assembly GCA_964508075.1). Classification (GTDB taxonomy): domain Bacteria; phylum Planctomycetota; class Phycisphaerae; order UBA1845; family Fen-1342; genus JALSRY01. The sequence continues at coordinate 9,817 of CAZDTB010000049.1, read as the reverse complement.
CCTTCGGCTTCGAAATTCCAGAACCACTTATCCTATCTACGTAGCCGTTCGATGGCCACTAATATCGGGCCGCCGCGGACGGAAATCCTGTGAAATCTCAACCCGGTCTCGCCTCCGCCGCCGCGGCTTGTCCGGCCCAACTACCTGCCTTAGACTCGGCCAGAGTCGCGAACAGAATTCGCTCGACGCACGGATGGGAGGCCATCGTGAGGTTTGAACCGACCGACCGCATCAGAGCCCTGCCGCCGTATGTCTTCGTCGAGCTCGACCGCAAGAAGCGGGCCCTGGTCGACGCCGGCCACGAGGTTATCGAACTGGGCATCGGGGACCCGGAACGGCCGACCTATGGCTTCATCGTCGATCGGCTCAAACAGGCCGCCGAGCAACCCGCCAACCACCACTATACGCTCCTGCACGGTTGCCCCGGGTTTCGCCGGCAGGCCGCCGAGTTCTTCGAGCAGCGCTACGGCGTCACGCTCGACCCGCAGAACGAGATGCTGACGCTGATCGGGTCGAAGGAGGGCATCGGTCATCTGCCGCTGGCGGTGGCTAACCCGGGGCAGGGAGTGCTGATTCCGAATCCGGGCTATCCGCCCTACCGGCCGACGGCGATCTTCGCCGGGGCAGTCCCGCACGACCTGCCGCTGACCGAGGAACGTGGTTGGTTACCGGACCTTGAGGCTCTGCCGGCCGAGGTTGCCCGCAACGCCGTGCTGATGTACCTGAACTACCCGAACAACCCGACCGGAGCGTGCGCCTCGCTTGAGTTCTTCGAGCGGGCGCTGGCATTTGCGCGGAAGCATGAGATTGTTCTCGCACACGACGCGGCGTACAACGAGATGTACTTCGGCGACGACCAGCCGCCCAGCATCCTCCAGATCCCCGGGGCGCGGGACATCGCGATCGAGTTTCATTCGACGTCGAAAACGTTCAACATGACCGGCTGGCGAATCGCGTTCGCGGCGGGGAACCCGGACGTCCTCGCCGCCCTCGGGAAGATCAAGTCGAACCTCGACAGCGGCCAGTTCGCCGCCGTTCAGGAGGCCGGGATCGCGGCGTACGCCGGCTTCGACCGGCCCGAGCTGCATGACAGTCGGGCGATGTACCACCAGCGGGCCAAACTGCTGACCGCGGGGCTGCGTGAGGTGGGCTTCCACGTCACCGAGCCGCGAGCCACCTTCTACGTCTGGGCTGGCGTGCCAGATGGATATGACTCGGCCACGGCGGCCAACCGGCTGCTCGAAGAGGCCCACGTGGTCGGAGTTCCCGGCCATGGCTTCGGCACGATGGGCGAGGGTTACATCCGCTTCGCGACCACCGTCGACCTCGAACGCACCCGCACCGCCCTGACGCGAATAAAGGAACTGAAGTGGTAGACCGGGTGAGCGACCAGCCGGCCGGACCGGACGGGGCGGGCATATACGTCGCTCTCGGCTCGAATCTCGGCGATCGCGAAGCGACGATCCACGCCGCCCTACGCGACCTGGAAGAGAAAGCTGATATCCGCGTCGTCCGCTGCTCGACGCTGCACGAGACCGAACCGGCTGGCGGCCCGCCGGGCCAAGGTCCTTACCTCAACGCTGTCGCCCAGCTCGACACCAGGCTCTCACCACACGAACTGCTTGCCCGCCTGCTGGAGATTGAACGCCGGCGTGGCCGCAGGCGAGACGCGCCAAACGGTCCCCGCACGCTCGACCTCGACCTGTTACTCTTCGGCGACCGCCTGATCGACGACGACGACCTGAACGTTCCGCATCCGAGAATGTGGCAGCGACCGTTCGTTATGCAGCCGCTGGAGGAAATCTGCGACGCCGCGACGCTCGCCGCGCGTCGAGAAGCGTTCGGCGGGCCGAGCAGCGCGCGGCGGCGCGAGCGTTAGGCGGTGCCCGTCCGCGCCGCCGGGGCACCTATGCATCCTGGAGAACGGCATGTACATCGACGTGACCGCGGGACCGACTGACTGGAGGCGGATCTATCGACTCTGTATCGGCTTGATCAACCCGCGTCCGATTGCGCTGGTCTCCACGATCTCTTCTGACGGCATGCACAACCTGGCTCCGTTCAGTTTCTACAACATGATCTCGGCCAACCCTCCGGTCGTCGTCTTCGGACCGTCCTTGCGGCGCGACAAGTCTCGCAAGGATACGCTGATCAATATCGCGGCAACCAAGCAGTTCGTCGTCGCCACCGTCACCGCGGACATCGGCCCCAAAGCGGTCCGCTGCGGCGCCGATCTGGCCTATGGCCTGAGCGAGTTTGAGTTCAGCGGCTTGACTCCGGCGCCCGCCACAAAAGTCAAACCTCCACTGGTGAAAGAGGCGAAGGCCAACATCGAATGCACGCTGCGACAGATCATCACCACCGGCGACCAGCCCGGCAGCGGTTCTGTCACGCTGGGCGACATCGTCGCGATCCATGTTGACGACCAGGTCCTCGACGCCAATGGAGTGGTCGATCCGCACAGACTCCCGACCGTCGGCCGTCTCGGCGGCAAGTGGTATTGCGACGTGCACGACCCGTACGAAATGGAGATTCCTAGCGTCTGATGGAAACGCGGTCAGGGTGCTTCTGCGTTGCCGGTTCGGGCGTCCAACGGTCCGTCCCAGGCGCGGCACCCCGTGGCGGCACGCACCTGATCGGAGAAGAAAGACGCCTCGGTTCCGGAGTCGAACAGCCGAAAAAACGCCGAGCCCGACCCGGTCATGCAGACCGGGCCCTCGGCCAGCCCGTTCAGTCGCTCTGACAACTCGGACAACTGGGGGCTCACGCGGAAGGCTGGCTCTTCAAGATCATTGAAGAGGTATTGCATCAGCATTGCGGGCGAGTCGGCCTGTTGAAGAATCTCCTGCAGCGAAGGACGCTCCGGGTGAGATTCGAGCCGATCCCACGCCGCGTAGACGTCGCGTGTCGCGGAGTGGACCGACGGCAAAACCAGGACAACCCAGCCCGCCAGCCTGCGGTGGACGTCTTCGACCAGCTCGCCGCGCCCACGCACGATGCAGAGCGGCGCGTGGAAGAACAATGGGACGTCGGAGCCGAGCTCGGCGCCGATCGTCGCCAGTTCCGCGGGCGGAAGCCCTGTCTCCCACAATTCGTTGAGCAGCATCAGCACGGTGGCGGCGTTGGAGCTTCCGCCACCGAGACCGGCCCCGGGCGGAACGCGCTTCTGCAACGCGATATCAACGCCGCGGTCGCGCAAACCGGTGGCCTTGCTCAGCCGCCGTGCCGCCCGCAGCGCCAAGTTTGTCTCGTCACCGGGAACGGACGGATCGTTGCAGGCGAGCGAGAACCGTGCGTCATCGCGCAGCGCGGCGCTTACCGTGTCGCACAAGCCGACGCGTGCGACCAGCGATTCAATTTCGTGAAACCCGTCGGGCCGCGCGGGGCCGACGCGCAGCGTCAGGTTGATCTTCGCGGGCGATAGTCGAGAGATCGTCGCCATATCAGATCAGAATGGGACCAGCCAGCCCGGCGGTCAAGCGGCAGAAAGAGCCGCGGAGGCCGAAGCCTCCGCGGCATATGAGCGGCGTGCTGGTTTAGGGTTCTACGGGCATTCGGTGCCGTACGCGGACAGCAGTGCCGCCAAATCGGCCAGGTCGACGTCGCCGTCCTGGTCGATGTCGGCTGCGGGATTGTAGCCGGGGTCACCCTCGACCGTGCCGTAGGACGCCAGCAGTTCGGCCAGGTCGGCCAGGCTGACGACTCCGTCACCGTTGATGTCCTCGGGGCACTCCGGTTCATCCCCTGCATACAGCATGAAAGCCCTCCAGCTTCCTTCGAGCGCATCAAACAGGCGCAGCCCGTACCATTCCGCCGGCTCGTACATCGGCAGGAACAAGTCGAACGCGTCCTGCGTCTGCATCCCCGGACCTTCGGTGAAGAACCGCACCCCGCCTTGCGGCAGCGGCTCGCCGTCCGGATCGACGAAGACGTACTCGTGGTACCACTCACCAGTGTGCGGGGGGGCGAAGAACGCCGGCGGAAATTCCATATTGACGTAGCCGGATTCCGGGATCAGCCAGATTTCTGTCAGCCGATAGTAGTCAAATGGTCCGTCGTAAACCGCGTCAATCAGCTCAAGCCCGTCAGTGTAGGGCCGAACCTGGACGCATTCGCTGTGCCCTTCCGGCTCAGGGATGTAATCGCCGCGCGGCTCACCACGGCCCGTGATTTCCAGCTCAAAGACTTCCCAGTCCGGTTGCGGGTCAAGTATGGCAGTGAACGTGACGGTGCCGTCGCCGTTGTTGGTCTCCATGACGCTATTCCCCACCCACGTGGATTGGTTTGCCCCGCCGTTGTAGTAGCCCGACACGCCGTCGCACTCGAGGTCGTTGCCTGGCGGCAGGTTGACGGTCAGCGATACGGTTTTTTGGTTCTCCTGGATGTGGACGTTCTCGATCGCCACCCAGAATTTCGTGCCAATCACATTGGGGATGACCGCGGCGCCCGCATTCTGCCACGGCGGGTTCAGATTACCGCCGCCGAAACCCGGGTCCGTGTTTCCCGGATCCTGCGTCGAGACGCCTTCTTCCCAGGCGAGCGCGGCTGGCACGCTCGCGACGAGCAGGACGATGGCAATGCTTAAGCCCAGATGTTTCAGTCGGATGTTCACGATCGACTCCTTCCGTTGGCTGTGCTCGCGCCGCCTCGAACCGGGCGGGCTGATGCGAGCGGGACACTGAGGAAAACTCACCATTTCGCCCGCCTGTCGCAATCGATGACGCGGAAGGACCCCCGGCGGCTGTTTCGGGAGCGATACCGAGATGGGAAGAAAGTGAACTGGTGATGAGGCCGCGGGCCTCCGTTGAGCGAGCGAGGCTTTCTGTGGGACCTAGCCAGCTACATGATTCACGAATCGTCGGGTCGCTGACCCGACCCAGCTAGCCCGGACTATTCATACCGCAGAGAGCGCGGAGAGCGCAGAGTGTTGTTGAGACAGAAGTTGTGGCAGAATCCGAGTGCGTTTCGTTTTGACAGTGTGTATCACCTGTCCTTCTGCGTCGGCTTCGCTAACCTCTTTTCTATCACCTCTCTGCGATCTCTGCGTGCTCTGCGGTGAATTATCCGGGCTAGCTGGGGTCCGCACTCACCGGCTCGAGCGGCAGGGAGAGCAGGTCACACCTCAGGTCGCGGAAGCCGCGCGCGCGGTAGAACTTATGTGCCGCGTGGTCGTCGCGGCCGACTGCCACCAGGATGTTTGAGCAGCCGCGCTTCGCCGCGAGCTCCGCGACGGCTTGCAGCAGGCGTCTTCCGATCCCCGCGTTCCGCGAGCGCGGCTCGACGTAGAAGTCGTCGCACCACGCGAACGGTGCGACCTGGTAGCTGCTCTCGCCAAACGTCACGGAGATGATCCCGACCAGCTCCTGGTCAGCGACCGCTGTTACGAAATCGATGTTGTGGTCGGCGGAGAGGGCTTTGTCGAACAGGGCTCGAACCTGGTCCGCGGTGGGCAGTTCGTTTCCGGCGTATTCAAAGAAGCGCGTTATCAGTGCGCCGAAACCGGCAAAGTCATCCGGCTGCAAGCGTCTGACCGTCACAGCAGCGCTCATCGTCACCTCCACCTCCCGGCGAGCCGGGTAACATTCCCGCAAGTATGTGCGCACATATCCTACACAAGGCGACAGGATGTTGCAGGTGGCCCCCCAGCCCAATCCGAGCCCTGAGCGCAAGCGCGGGGTAAATGCAGCGGCCGCGCCCCGTACCGGCCGGGAGGGCGAGGCTCCCGCCGAGCCGCGTATGGGGTGCCACTGGCGGCTTGCCCGCCGGGTGCCACTGGCGGCTTGCCCGCCAGTGCGTTTTGGGGGGTCGGCAGCACTGGCAGCAAGCTACCAGTGGCACACACGCTCGTTCTGTGCGGCATCGAATCTCCGGCGCGTGGCCGGCAGCGGAGGCGATTGCCGCACCTGGTTGTCAAAGATCCAGCCGCGTGGTGGTTGGACGCGCCCCCGCGAGGAGTTGGGGGCTACGGGAGGCGGAGCGCTGTAGCTCTCAGCCGTCAGCCATTAGCGTTGGCGCGCTTCATGCTTGCCCGCTGCGCGTGCAAGCATGCCACCCAATAGAAGGGCGGGGCGCCCGCTGGGCTGGTGGGGCTTTCCCGTTGCGTCGGCGGGTGCACGGTCGCCGGCGCGGTTACGTCCGCCCAGGTCGTTGCCGATTCGTGGGGCCTCTGTCGCACCACCGTCCCGTGATCTCCGAGCACGGTCGAGCGGTGAGGCGAGTCCGGCGCTGGTGGGTGCGAGATGGGAATCACGCCTGTGTGGGTGCGAGATAGGAATCTCGCACCAGCGTGATCTCGCACCCGCGGGGACTCGGGTCGCTCGGCCCGTGGCGTCCGCCGAGCTTGAGGGCGGGCTGGGCGGCACGGAGGCGTTCCGATCTCAGGTCTCGGGGAAGCGTTGAGTAGTCAGTTGCCAGTCGTCAGTTGTCAGTGATCAGTCATCAAGCGTCAGGCACTGGCTACGCGCTTCTCCTTTTCCTTTTGCGACGTTTTTCCCGCGAACGGGTCGCCGCCGGTTTCGCGTCGGGACGCCGCAGCGCAGCGGCGCGAGGTTTGTCCGGCGGCCGAGGCAACGGCCTGGGGCCACGTTGCGGGAGATGATAGGCACGAAGGTACGGAGGCACGAAGGGGGAATGTTGGTGCGTGTGCGGGGTTGGTGGGATTTGGCGGGGAAAAGGGGCGGGAAACGGCGTGGCTCTGGTTGCGGCCAACTCCGACTAGGCTATCCTTACGACAACCAACACGGGCGGGACGCATCTCGACCATCCCGGGTGGCAGCCTCGTCCGTCGGCAGGAGTCTTGGCGGTCTGTTTCGACACTGCGCGAGAGCAGCGGTACACGTGAAGGACCATCGGGAAGGCAGTGGCACCCGGCCATCGACACGGAGGGCACATATGATTGACCATCACACACTTGGCGGATGGGTCATAGGGCTCGGACTCATCTCGCTTGGTCTTGGTTCGCTTGTTTCGTGGCTCGTCTGGAAGAAGCTCCACGGCTTGTTCGAGCGCACCGTCAAGGAAGAGAACTGGGACTTCAACAGAGAGGACGCGGAGAAGATTCCCATTTACCCTGTCCTGATAGGCCTAATCGAGCGTACCTTTTTCGCAGTCCTCGTCGCGTTCCACGTCAGCGGGGCTGCTTCCGCGCTTGTTCTTTGGATGATCGTGAAGATGACCACCGGCTGGAACCGCGTACAAAAGGGTGGTACCGCCTACCGCATGCTGGCCTTCACTGGCCTCATTTGCAGCGTTGTATCCCTGTTCTTCGCGGTTGTCGGTGGTCTCGTGTCTAGCGGGTACATCCCAGTGTACAGACTATGGGAAAATGGCTGGTAGCCGACCGGTGCAGATGACCTGCGCATGGGCGTTGACAATCCGTATCTTGGCGCGGGTTTTGCTCCCGCCCGCCACGGGCAACTGAGCGGGGAACCGTTATCGTGCACTCTCACATGTGGCGTCGCTTGCCCGAAGGTCAATTCGGCCTGATGAACGGCGTTGACGACGTCGTCGCCCGGGCCGCTCAACGTGACCCCTCCCTTCTGCCCGATCTACGCTCAAGCCAAACACTCCTCGCTGCGTCCGACTACAGCGGGCAGCAGAAGGGTTCCTGCTTCGAAGCTTACGCGTTCCTCTTCACGACCCTGGATCATTGGCCTCACTGGGAGCGTCGGCGACTTCGGCTTCGCGCGACTACCTCGGTTGGAAAACGGCGGCTTGGGTTCAAGAGCCTTGGGGATTGGCGGAAGCGAAAGGCGTTGCCAGGGTTTCTTGGCGCGGCGGATGAGCTACCTGGTCTCTGCGTAGTCGTGTTGGTCGAGCGTTCGATCGGAAGCCTGTTTCAAAAATCCCCTCGTCTTCAGTTCAACAAGGATGAATTGCACCGCTATGCGCACTACGGCCCCATTGTCTTCGAACGGCTTCTGCGGGTCGTTCACCTCCTGAGCTTCTTCGTTGCGGGGCTATCATCTCCGGGCCAGAATCTCATGTGGTTCACCGACCAGGATGACATTGCCGCGAATGACGAAAGGGTCATTGAGTTGACCCACATCGTGGGCAACATCGCAAGTCATTACCTGCAGCATGATCTTGGGCATGTGCGTTGTGGAACAACTGCCTGCGACAACGGGACTCTTCAGATTGAGGATCTCGTTGCTGTCGCCGACCTTGCCGCCGGAGCAGCCGCGGAACTCGCGACGCGATACCGGTCGCAAGGAACGATGCCAGCCGGCGCCGTAATTGTCCCGGAGCCCGCCAAGCTGACCCGCAAGACGAAGGAGCTCTTGGGCTGGCTATGCCAATCGGGCGTTCAATTGAAGCGCCTTATCCTCATTCTTGAGGCGGCTCGCGGCACGACGGAAATCTCTGTGAAGCATCTTCAGCTCCATAACATCGGTCTTTGCGGCAGATAGCCAAGGGGTCGGGTGACCCATCTACCGCGCAGCGATAGCTGAGGCCACGATTCTCTGCCAGGACAGCGGGGCGGTGGCATGCTTGCACGCGTAGCGCGCAAGCATGAAGCGCATCATCGCCAATGGATGCCGGCTGAGAGCTGCAGCGCTCCGCCTCCCGTAGCCCCCAATTCCGCGCACCTGCCAACAACCCTCCGTCGCTACGTCGCTTCGTCGCTCCGTCGCTGCCTACCATCCCCCGCAACGTGGCCCCTGGCCGTTGCCTCCGCCGCCGGCAAGGTCCTGATAACGAAGGTTCCCAATTAGGACGCGCGCGAAAATGACAACCTTGAGCACCTTGGGCTGGCGACGCCCAATCGAGCCTCCGACGTCCGGGACAGAGCCCGGACGCTACGCGACGCCCGGTACGGGGCCCGGCCGCTACGTCCCCTCGCTCGCGCTCAGGGCTCTGATTGCGCAGCCGACGAGCCGCGGACTTCAGTCCGCGCGGTGTGGCACCGGCTTCCAGCCGGTGAATCAGCCACCATCGGCCGACGAGCCGTCGGCCGCTACGTCGGGCACGGAGACCCGACGCTACTTGACCGGCCGGAGGCCGGTCCCCCAAGGTGTTCGACCGGCGCTACGTTGGACGGGCGATCATGCGTTCGAGGTAGGGGCGGTACTCGGGGCCGCCGTTGATGGTGCAGAACGGGTAGACGCCGTCGGGCGTGCTGTAGAGGATCACGCAGCGTTTGATGCGTTCGGTGTCGTAGTTGTAGGCGTCCATGAAGTGCATGCCGGCGGCCATCAGCGTGCGATAGGTCTTCTGGCCCGGCTTGCCGCGGCCGCGGCGCTTGTTGGTCATGCCGCGCAGGGCGTGGATGAAGGTGAAAGGGTTGATGCGGCGATCGAAGCGGGTCCAGTTGTAGCTCTTGATGAAGGTCCAGCAGATCGCGAGCTGGTCGAGCCAATTGGCCTTGCCGTTTGCGCGCTTGCCGGTGATCTTGAAGTACAGCTCGTTGAATCCGCCGAAGAGCTGGAAGATGTCGAACAGCTTCGGGATCGGGATGGCCTCGTGCTCGGGCGTGACGAAGAAGTACGTGCCGAAGGCACAGTCGCTGTGACAGCTCGGGCGGATCTTGGGCTTGCCGTCGATCACTTGCATGATCCGTGACAACGGCGCGATGACGCTGAGCGGGAACAGGTCGCGGTAGATGTCGGCTCCGCTGGCGTCGGCGATGTCGTGGGCCAGGTCGCCGAGCGTATAGCGCATTTCCGCCACCTTCTGTTGGCTGATGCGCCCGGTGATCGCGACCGGCTGATAGCTGATCGCGCTGATCACGTCGGCGTTTTGCACCGCGAAACGGAAAATCTCGCCAACCTGCTCGCGGTTGCAGTTGTTGATGATCGTCGGCACCAGGCAAACCTTG
>CAZDTB010000048.1:0-16044 GCA_964508075.1 uncultured Planctomycetales bacterium | reverse complement strand
GTCGTCAGCCGCAAGCCGTCTCCGGCGGTGCTGGCCGAGGACCGTTGGAACCCGGACCGTGCCCGGCGCGACATCCGCGATTTTCTGGAGAAGGCCCGGGGCCGCTGCCACGTCGAGTTGAGCTACTATCCCACGGCAGAGTCATCGCCATCCCGCAGGTCGGCGGCCTCCTCCGGGTTATGAGCCCGACAGGCTCGATTCGAGCCAACCCTCTGAATTTACGTAACTTATAGCATTCTCAAGAGGTTGAAGTCCAAAGTCGTTACTCTCCATGTGCACCATGTTGCGCATGTTGCACACCATTGTGGGCCTCATTTTGGACACCCCCCTCGACGGTGTCAACTGCAACTCCAACGCAGCAGGAACGAATGAGGGCCTGGTCCTGGGATGGGTCGGCGACGAACTCGGCTCGGCAGCCGAGTTCGGCCGAAGGTTGCCCGGTGTTGGGCGGGGGTTCAAAATGTCGATATCGTCTTCTTGCCATCATAACGGCTGCTCTTCCAGAGGATTGACTACCGATGATACGCTGGCTCCACGTTGCTCTACACCTCCTTGTCGAAGCTCTCGCCGCACGCCGGGACGCCCGCGTCCGCTTCATGAAAGCCCAGATCGAGATCCTCCGCCGCAAGCTCGGCGGCAACCGAGTAATTCCCAGTCCCGAGGACCGGGCACGACTCCTGTCCATCGGCCGGGAACTCGACCATGACGTCGCCGACGTAATCGGTATCGTCACGCCGCAGACGTATTCTCGCTGGGTCACCGAGCTGCGGCAAGGGCGGAAGCCGAAGCGCGTCGGCCGGCCGCGGATCGCCCGCAATCTGCGTGAAATCGCGCTGCGCCTGGCCCAAGAGAATGCCGGGTGGGGATTCAGACGCATCGTCGGTGAACTCCGCAAGCTCCGGCTTCGAATCAGTCGATCTTCGGTCCGTCGAATCCTGAAAGAAGAGGGCTTCACGCCCTCCCCCACTCGACGTAGCAAAGCTGGCGAGACGACTTGGCGGAAGTTCATCCGGCTCCACCTCGACACTCTCGTGGCCTGCGACTTCTTCACCAAGAGTGTAGCAACTCCTTTCGGAATCCGAGTCGCCTACTGCCTCGCGTTCATTCACGTCGGCACTCGTAGGGTATTCCTCAGCCCCACTACCTATCACCCAAACGAGCAATGGATCAAACAACAAGCTCGAAACGTGATGATGTGGTTTGAGGAGAATCAGATTCACGCCCGGTTTCTGATCCATGATCGCGACACCAAGTTCTCGGCAGGATTCCGTCGCCTGTTCAAGAGCGCTGACATCCGCTGCCTGCGAACACCCCTGCTGGCTCCCGATGCGAATGCTTTCGCGGAAGCCTGGATTGGGGCCCTCAAGAGAGAATGTCTGAATCACTTCCTATGCTTCGGCCTACATCATCTCGACCACATCTGCGAGTCTTATGTTCGCTTCCACAACGAACATCGCCCGCACCAGGGACTCGGGAATCGAACAGTGCCGGCCGCAGCAATGGGGCCGCCTGAAGAACTGTCTTCGAAAGTAGTGCCCGATATTGGCGCCATCTGCTGCCAGAAATTCCTCGGCGGCTTGCTCCGCCATTACTATCGCGACGCTGCCTGAACTACCACCGGGCTTCAACAGCCTTCGCATCGCCGGGTAAGATCGGCTATGATGTCGCCGCGCGCTTCACACTGCGGGTGTTTATAGAGCGACGAAATCTCGGAACACGCGCCACTTCGAATCTCTCTATGCAAACGGATCGTGTAATCCTTAACATTTTGAACCTGCTCCAGTGAACCCGCGCGGGCCTGATCGACGGGAAGACGTATCTCCCAGCGCAAGCCACCAAGGGGACATCCTGGCCCACGCGAGATCGGATCGTTTTGCACAACTCCCGCGTCGGCTCCAGATTGTCCGCCGTACGGAAGATCACCAGATCGACTGGCCCGGAGACAGCGGGTTCCTCGTTGGCATGAAGGACTATGATCTCAAAGTGATCTGAGGGCAGGCATTCCTCGACCGCTGAGCGGCTGCGGTCGTCCAGGTCGGCGATGAGGACGCGACGTTCCGTCAGCATGTCATGATTCTCCTGTGTACACGCGTCCGGATCGCCAACTCGACTGTGCACAAGGCACCTACCACTCCGTCACTGCGCCGCCTCGGGTTTGTCACACCTCACACCGCTTCCTCGCACCACGTCTTGGTCGCCGGCTCACAGTTGCGTAGGGCGATCTTGCTCGCTACGTTGCACGACATGGCCGGTCAGCCTTTCAAGAGTCCGGTAGTCCAAGCTACGCGATCGATTTCAGTCGCAGTCCTTTCGGAACGACGATGCGCTCGACGAGTTCGAACAATCCCTGCACAAGCAGTGCCAACACCGCCGCGGGCACAGCGCCCTGCAGGATCACACCGTAATCGTTCAGCCGGATGCCCGTGAAGATCGGCTCGCCATAACCACCCGCGCCGATGAATCCGCCGAGTGTTGCGAATCCGACGTTGATCACCGCGGCCGTTTTCACCCCCGCCAGAATCATGCGCGATGCCAGGGGCAGTTCGATGCGCCACAAGCGTACCCACCCCGGCAATCCGAGGGCGATTGCGGACTCATGCAACTGCGGCGGGATGCTGTGCAGGCCGGTATATGTATTCCTGACAATCGGGAGCAGGGAATACAGGAACAAGGCAACGACCGCCTGTGGATAGCCGAGCTCGTCAGAAAAGTAGCTCACAGGCCGGATCAGCAGCACGAGCAGGGCGATCGCGGGGACCGTCTGGATGATGCCGACCACGCCGAGAATCGGCTGCGCGAACCGTGCTTTGCGAGCGGCCAGAACTCCGAGCGGAATCGCGACGAGCATCGCCGCCGCCAGCGACACCGCCACCATGTTGAGATGCTCCAGCGTATAGCGCGCGATGTCCCGGGCGACGTTGTGCTCGCGCACTCGGGCGCTGATGCCGCACGCTTCGGCGAGGAAATCCGCAGCGACCTGGCTCTCGCTGAGGCCGTCGAGCTCCACGAGCGCATTCATGTTCATCATGGTCGTTTCGTCGATGGCGCCTTCGAGCGAGTGCAGGTTCTTGACGAGGCTCGGGGCGCGCCGCTCAAGCTCTGCCCGATAGACGAACACGGCGTGATATTGCGGAAAGTGGGACAGGTCATCCTGGAGCTTGCGGAGCTGGAGCTTGCGAATCTTCGCGTCCGTGGCGTAAAGGTCGGTGACGTGGATCACGCCTTTGTCGAGTGCTTCGTACGCAAGTGCGTGCTCCAGCCCGCGCACGTCCTGCTGCGGGAGCTGATAGCGTGCGGCCAGCGCGTCCCAGCCGTCGGCCCGTTTCATGAACTCGTTGCTGAAACGCAGAGTGAGGTCGGGATGGTCGCGCAAGTCGCCTATCGTGCGGACTCCAAGCTCGGCGGCCAGTTCCTCCTTCATGCCGATGACGTAGGTGTTGTTGAAGCCTAGCGGCCTGGTCATCTTGAGACCGGATTTCGCCAACTCAGCCCGGAGGGCTTCTTCGCCGCGCACCCCCTGGCCGGCGAAGATCTCTTCGCTCATTGTGCCGGTGTACTCGGGGTAGATGTCAATCTGCCCGGCCAGCAGCGCCTCCCACAGCAAGCGTGTGCCGCCCAGCCCCTCCACGTGCTCCGCCGACAGGCCGGAGTGTTCCGCCAAGTGCGCGGCGATATCGGCCAGAATCACCGATTCGGTGAAGGCTTTCGAGCCAACACGAACAGGCACCCGGTCGTCACCCGCCGCGATCAGCGGCGTGAGCGCCAGGCAGACAAGAAGTGCCACAGATCGGCGTGCCATCAGGGCATCGTCCTCCCGGCTGCGTCCAGCGGACTCCGCTGGGCCTTGATGAACTCGGTCACAAATGCGTCCGCCGGACAGTCGCGAAGGTCGTCGAACGCGCCAATCTGCACGATTTGTCCGTCACGCATCAGCACGATCGTGTCGCCGAAATAGCAAGCCTCACCGAGATCGTGCGTGACCATGACGACCGTTTTGCCGAGGGTCTGGAAGATCGCGCGCAGTTCCTCCTGCAAGTTGTTGCGGATCATCGGGTCCAGGGCGCCGAGCGGTTCGTCCAGCAGCAGCACGGCCGGGTCAAGCATCAAGGCCCGCATCAGGCTGACGCGCTGGCGCTGGCCGCCGGAGAGTTGAACCGGATATCGATCCAGTCCTTCGGGTGGAAAGTGGGTCAACTCGATGAGTTCGTTTATCCGGGTCTCGATTCGCCGTCGTTCCCACCCGAGGTGGCGCGCCATCAGCGTGGCGTTACCGCGGGCCGTCAGGTGTGGAAACAGCCCGCCGTCCTGGATGACGTAGCCCATCTTTCGGCGAAGCTGCGTCGCGTTGTCGGGCGTCAGCGTTTCGTTCTCGAAGCGCACCCGGCCCACGTCGGGCTGGATCAGGCCGATCATCAGTCGCAGCAACGTGGACTTGCCGCAGCCGCTCGGGCCGATCAGTACGGTGGTTTGTTCAGGCGTCACCTTCAGGTCGACATCGCGCGCCGCGTGCGTCAAACCGTAGCGCTTGGAGGTGCTGTCTAGCTCGAACATCGGCCTCACGCTGCCCGTTGCCTGGTTCGCTGATTACTCGCGGGGCAAGAACCGCACCGTAGTTTCCGTTTCATCCAGCACATGGTCCAGGGCGGTCACGACCTGGCTGATGTCCTTCGCCGCAACGGAGTGCGGAAGAGACAATCGCACGGAACAGTGCGCCTCTTTCTCGCTCGTGCCCATGGCGATCAGGAGGTGCGGTGGTTCGGCTGAACTCGACTTGCCGTTTCGCATTCCGACAAACAGCGAACCGTGAGCCGCGACGTTCGATCAATCGTCGAGGTCGTCATCCTCTTTGGGCTCGTCGTCCTCGTCATCCTCGCTGCTCTGGATCGCTTCGATGAGCCAGTCCTGGTCATCGAGTTCCATGTCGAGCTCGACACAAAGAACAACCAGTTCGTGTTCACGTCCGGTCTTGATCGCTCGTTCCAGCTCGTCGCGCCCGTAGACGACTTCTTTCTCTTGCGAGCTGGCGTCAACGGCGATCACCACGTCGGCCTCCGCCAGCAGGTCTCGCCCGTGGCCGGCCTGCAATTCCTCTATGGAAATGGTGGTGCTTTCAAGGTCGCTCACGAGCTTTCATCGCTCCTCACTGCACGCCGGCCCCCGCGCATCCCGTTCCCGATGACGCCGGGCAGCTTTTCCTCTGGGGACTGTGCACGGGGACGTTCAACACTGCCGCGCTTGCCCGAACGCGTGCGGCCCGACGTCTATGGCTCGCCGGCGTCCGAGGGCTCCTGCTTCTCTTTCTTGGCCTCTTCAAGGGCCTTCCGGGCCGCCGCCAGTTGCTCGGTTAGCTCCGAGGCCTGCTTTTTCAGCGCGTCGATCTCGGCCTTCGCGGCCTCGGCCGCCGCCTTTGCCTCCGTAGCCTCCTTCGCGTGCGCGGCTTTCAAGTGCTCCAGCGCGCTCTGGGCTTCGGCCGTCTTCTTGCCGGCTTCCTCAAGCTGCGCCGTCACACGAGCTGTTTCCGCCTGGGCTGCTTCGAGTTGCTCGGATGGGCCGGTGGCATCCCCCTTGGCGGTCTCCAGTGGCTTGTCGAGCTGCGCGGCCTTCTCATCGGCCTGCGTAAGCTGCTTCCTCGCATCCGCCAGGTCTGACTGCGCCTTCTCAAGATCGGATTTCGCCGAGGCCAGCTCGCCCGACAGCTTCTCGTTCTCCTGTTGGAGCTTCGTGTTTTGCTCCTCGAGAGTCTCGATTCGCTGCTTGTCCGCCGTACAGCCGCAGACAGCCAGCAAACCGCAGATTAGAGGTAGTGTCGCAGCCCTTCTGATGTTGACCATGCTCGTCTCCTTTTGGGTAGAACATTCCTGGTCGCGACCGCGCCGTTCATCCTGGCGATCTGACCGACGCCAACCTTCGCCCCAGACAGAACAGTCGCCACATCAGGCAAGCATGTCGCCTTGAACGTCACGCTTCTTGACGCCGACGATCGCTACGTAGTAGAGCGGTTTGCGGTCTGTCGCGAGTCGGTGCTGATAACGCCGGCGCTGCCGCACCTTCAGCACGCCTTCATCCATCATCGACCCAATCAAGCCCGAGAAGCCCGAACGATCTCCATTCGTCAGGAAATCCTCCTTGATGTTGAAGGCAATCCATCCGCCTGGACGAACCAGGTTGAACGCGGTGGTGAAGGCCTTGGTCGGAATGTCGCCGAAGCCGAGGGCGGCCACGCACGTCAACGCGTTGAAATCGCAGGCCGCGAGCTCGCGTCGCTTACCTTCGTTCAGATCCGTCATGTCGAGTACGTGGTAATTCTCGTACAAGCCCGGCCGGTCGCGCTCCGTCGCCTCGGCCGCCTCTTCGATTATGTCCACGCCCACAAGGGACTCCGCGCCCATGTCGGCCAGTTCCTCGCCCACCATGCCGTTTCCCGCGCCAAGGTCGAGGACGCGTAGTTGCTCGGGCGGCGCTGCGCAGGCCGAAAGCTCAGCTTCCAGCAACTCGCGGACGATATGCGGTGAGTCGCAGCGGAGGATGTCGTAGAACAGTCTCTCGTACAGGCCGGGGACTGCGTAGACCTGGTCGTAGTCGTGAAAGCGAATCTGCCGCCAATCGCCGTTGACGCGGACCACACACCATTCAGCGTCTTGCGTCATAGACGAGCTCGGCTCGGGTAGAGCAACCATGAGCTTTCCGTTCCTGCTCACTGGAGATTTGCGTCCACATGGTCGGCTTACACAGGACGTCATTTATTCAGCACTCCGTTCCTTTTTCGCTTTCGTCGAATTTGCCTTCTTCTCGGGCTCTCGCTTCTTGGGCAGCCCCAGGGCCTCCGCCGCTACTTCGGTCGAGATCGTCTCCGCTTGCGTCCCGGCAGTACGCGGGTCCATAGGTCCGGCAACCAGAATGGGCGATGCATCGAGCGCCTCGACGTCCATCATTTCCGCGATCCGCTGAAGCGACGCCAACGTCTGAAAGCGTTCCCAGTCCTTCAGCTTTGCCAGTCCCGTGTGGAACCGATCCTGCAGCAGCGAGGGCGCATCCTTCAGCAGATTCCGGCCAGTTGGCGTGATCGATATGTTCACGCTACGGCCATCCTGCTCGTGTGGCGAGCGTTTGACGTAACCGGCCCGCTCGAGACGCTGGACAATGCCGGTCAGTGTCGGCTGGCCGAGATGGATGGCACGCGCTAGTGCCCCGATGGAGCAGTCCCCGAGACGCTCCGCGGCGCGCAACGTGGCGAGTTGCGGCCACGTCAAGCCGACTTCGTGCACGAGATGGCGTGAGTGCAGATCCACCCCCCGGATGATCCTCCGCAGCGCCGCAACAATCTCGTCCTCGACCGTCAAGGAATTGGCCATAGTCCACCGATCCGTTGGAATTAGATTGAACCAGAAGTATATCAGCTAACTGTGACTCTCGCAAGTGCAGACGGCCAAGTATCTGTGATTTGCAACTCACTGCCTCACAAGCGGTTACGGACGGCAGGTAGATTCGCGTTGGGCTCCGCCTCGGAACGGCGCTTGCTTTTGACGCGAAGAAAGTTAGTGTGGACACCTAGTGATGGCGGAAGAATCCGCGGAGCCCCCCGTCGCCGGGCGTGACCGGCAGGGGCCGGGCAAGCTTAGCAGGGCCCGGCATTATCGGAATCGAAGATGTGCGGGATTGTGGGCATTTGGGGCAGGTCTGACGAGACGCTGATCCGACACATGGCGGGGCAGCTTGCCCATCGGGGACCTCGCCGCATGGCCGCTTCGACGTGACCCCACCGGAGTCCACTTGCGACTCCATCAGAGCCCATCATCGTCGCCGCCACCCGGCCAGTCGGCCAGGGCGCTGCACTTTTCAACCGACCTTCGGCAACCCCCCAGGCGCTGCACTATTCAACCGGCGTTTACATCCCGCCAGGGGCAACCAGCCAATCCACAACGAGGACAGCTCGAAGACCATCGTCGCCAACGGCGAGATCTACAACTATCCGTCGCTCGTGCATCACCTTCGGCATCGCCATCAGCTCTGCTCCCGCAGCGATAGCGAGGCGATCCTGCACCTGTACGAGGACGCTGGAACCGGCGTTGTGGAACACCTGGACGGGATGTTTGCGCTCGCGATCGCCGACGGCTCCCGGCTCTTTGTTGCCCGCGACCCGCTTGGGATTAAGCCCCTGTATTACGTCGATGATGGAGGCGCCTTCCTCTTCGCTTCCGAGATCAAGGTGCTCTGCGAATGGCCGCAGCAGATTCGCGAGTTCCCGCCTGGCCATTATCTGGCCGACGGGTCGCATTTCGAACGCTACTACGAAGTGTCCAGGGGTTCTCCCGATCCGAGATCCGTCGAGAACCACATCCAGAAGCTGAGTACGAAGTTGGAAGCGGCTGTCGCAAAGCGGCTGCGGAGTGATGTTCCCGTTGGCTGCTTCCTCTCGGGCGGTCTCGACAGCAGTATCGTCACCGCCCTCGCTCGCCGCTGGATACCCGATCTGCACACCGTGTGTGTTGGTGTGGCTGGTTCGCCTGATTTGCTCGCAGCTCGGGAAGTGGCCAGTCACCTGGGAACGGTGCACCACGAGCGCGTGCTCACGGCTCAAGACGTTGAGCGCGCCCTGCCGGAGATCATCTACCGGCTTGAGTCGTTTGACGTCGATCTAGCAGGACGCTGCAAAAGTGACCTGTTCGAGAAACAGGCGATCTCGATGGCCATGTTACCCCCTCGGTAGGCAGGGGGCTGATACTGCCATGTGCCGTTCCGTGGCCATCTGTCTCTGTGTCAAGCGCCTTTTGCAGCGTCCTGCTAGTGCGCAGCGCTATCCCGTGCTACTTCGCCGCGCGGCTCGCGTCGAAGCACTTCAAGGTGGTCCTCACGGGCGAAGAAGCGGACGAGCTGTTCGCTGGCTACGACTATCACGCGCGCGTGCCGGTCGGAGACGCCTTGCAGCAGGAGTTGCGCGAGTCGGTTTGCTCACTCCACAACATGAACCTCCAGCGTGTCGATCGGATGACGATGGCTCATTCCATCGAGGGGCGCGTGCCCTTCCTTGATACGGGTGTGGTCGAAGCAGCGCTTAACGTGCCGACCGACTTGAAGATCAGCGACAATCCCCGCGTGAACAAGTGGATACTCCGAAAGGCGGCTGAGCGCTGGCTGCCACACGAGGTTGTGTGGAGACGAAAGGAGCAGTTCGACACGGGGAGCGGGATCACCGAGCTGCTTCGCCTTTTCGTTGCTGACTTCGCTGAGGCTCACGGCGTCCGTCCGGAGGGATACGTGACGCCGCGACAGTTGGAATCACGGCTGTATCGACACCTCTACCACAAGCACTTCCCCGCCGAAACGGATCACCTGGTGGCGCGCTGGCGCGGCAGCAGCGCGGCGACGGGCTGAGTGGTGGTCTATCACCGGACTTGCCGCGCGCTGGGCTGGCCGCGGGCTTCATCGCGAGATCGGTTGATCCACCTTCGCGGGCGCATCAGGTCTCACGTGATGCGCGAGACATCCTCTCGCAAGAGCTTTCCGTCCGCGCGAGCGACGACGCCTGCCTGCGTCATCTCGGCTCTCAGACGATACCGGCCACGACCACGGGGATCTGCCGTGCTCTGCACATGCCCGGCGTTCTTTCATCTACTTCTCTTGTCCTCGGCTTTGGGTTTCTCGAGAATCTCGTCGATCAGGCCGTATTCCTTGGCCTCCAGCGCGTCCATGAAGCGGTCGCGCTCGGTATCCTTCTCGAGCTGGTCCACCGACCGTCCGGTGTGCCGTGAGAGTATGTCGAGCAGGGTCTGCTTGACCTTGAGGATCTCGTCGGCCTGGATGCGCATGTCGGCGGCCTGTCCGCCCACCATACCCCAAGGCTGATGGATCATGATCTTGGCGTGCGGCAGGGCGTAGCGTTTGCCCTTGGTGCCGGCGGCCAGGATGATCGCGCCGCCGCTGCTGGCGGCCCCCACGCAGTAGGTGGCCACGTCGCATGTCAGGAAGCGCATCGTGTCGTAGATGGCCAGCGTGTCGTCGATGCTGCCGCCGGGGCAGTTGACGTACAGGTGGATTTCCTGGTCGCGCTTGACCGACTGCAAGTAGAGCATGCTCTTGATCACGTGTGAGCACACCGTGTTGCTGTCGATCATGATGCGCGGGTCGAGCGGCAGGTCGAGGAAGATGATTCGGTTGTCCAGCAGCATCTCGTTCAGCCCCATCTGGCGCCACTGTGGGGGCTCGGGGCCGTTCTGTACGCGGGGGCGTTGGTAGTCAGGCCAGGTTGTCATGCACTCTCCTCACGTGTCACACTCACACTCGCTCGGGGCGGCGTGGTCTTTGCGGATCCGAATTCTACTTGCCAGCGGCCTTCTTCGCAGTCGTCTGCCCCCAACGTGCAGTCACCTCATCCTCTGCGGTTGTCAATTCACGGGACGTTCGGGTCGGCGGAGCCGCTGCGATCCAGTCGCAGGTCGCGCCCCGTACGAGCCTCAATACGCTCGCACAACTCGTTGAACTTGATCATCATCTTGACCGTGTCGCGAGTTCGCCGCTCGAAGAAGGCGAGCTTTGCCGGCTCCTTCTCGATGTCCAGAAACGTCTCAAGCAGTTTCTCAGAGGAGCAAATGAGGCGCTCCGCACGATTGCGCAGCACGATCGAGCTACGCCCGGCCGCGTTATCGTGAACTTCGTCCAGCCCGTCGGCGTAACGGAGGATCGCGGCGCGATGAACCAAGGCCGCGGCGTAAATGACCTGCTCTTGTTGGCCCTCCATCATCTCTTCGCGTAGCCTACGCGCCGATTCAAGCCCGACGCGGTCTGCCCCCCATGCTTCTACACCGCCCGACGCGTAGCGCTCCGCGCGTGTCACCAGCAGTTCAACTAGCGGAGCGACATACAGCTCGGAGGCCGGCCGGGACTGAAGCGCGCCGTAGTCCATCGCACGGTACATCAACCCCAGCGTAATGGTTGACACCTCGGTGCTTGCCGCGCCTCGAAGCGCTTCTTCGCTACGTTGAACCGCGTCCGCACCTATCTCGACGAGCTGTCGCCGCATCCTGCGAAGCCCTGCCGCCGCAGCCGCCCGAACTCCCGCACGCTCATCCTGCAACGCTGCGACCACCAGTTCATGCGCGCCCGGATGGGCAAGGCTCCCAACCAGCGCGACCATCTGCGCGCTCGATGCTCGGTCCGCGCGGCCAAGGTGCTCGGAGACGACCCTGGCGAACTCCGACGCGTATGCCGCTTTGAAGTCCGCGCTGCCCGCATACGCTTCGCGCAGCTCCTCACTGATCCGGCGTGGCGCTGCGCCAGAGTTGCCGACGACCACTCCAATGCGCTGCATGATGAAATCGCGAATGGCGGCGCGGTCCTCCTCGCTGAGGGTCGACTGATTCTGAATGGCCGCCAGCGGCTGTTCGGACTGCTGTTGCCCGAGGCCGCGTGAGTTGAGGGCAACGGCTGCCAGGAGCACCGCGAGATTCTCTGATCGACGCGTCCATTTCATCGATTCCAACTCCAACCTAGCAGTGTGATCCGTCGGCGAACGTCCACGATTTCCGAACCACCTCTTTCACCGTCGGTGCAAGCGGCGATTCCACGCTGAATGCTCGAGCGCCGAGCGCCAACAGCTTTGCGAGGGTATCCTCGCGTTCGGCTAGATCGCCACAAACCACTACTGGCACCGCGTGGCGCCAACCCTCCGCCACAACGCTGCGGATGAGCCGAAACACCGAAGGGCCGCCATCAATGAAGTAGTCCCGCACGCGCGGATCGTCACGGCTGGCGGCCATAGTGAACTGGGCCAGTTCGCTCGTCTCGACGCTCAAGAAGTCAGCCCAGCGCGCTACCACACCTGCATTCAAGGCGGCGGCCGGCGTCTCGACCATGGCGCCCAGCGGCGGTACTACGCGGGCCCCGCGCTCCTGTCCGCATTCTCCGAGCAGTTGGCGGGTCCATTTGACTTCTTCCGGCAGCGTCACGAACGGGACGAGAATCCGAACGTCGTGCTCGTGGGATAAACGGAGTAAGGCGCGAAGCTGTGTCTTTACAAGATCCGGTCGCCTGGCGAGCAAGCGAGCGCCGCGCACACCCAGCACCGGGTCGTCTTCCTCGGGGACGTCGACGTATCGCAATCCCGTGTCGCTGCCTGCATCGAGAAGGCGGACTGTCACGGGGAGTCCCTCGAACGGCGCGAGTGTCCTACGCAAATCCTGTTCCAACTCCCCTGGCGACGGTGGCGCGTCACGCGATACAAAGAACTGCTCCGTACGACAGAGCCCGATACCATCAGCGCCGTTCTGGGCCGCAACCACAGCATCCTCGCGACAGCCCACGCTGGCCATCACATCGACGCCAATGCCGTCGCGCGTCTTCGCCGGCTCGAAACTGCGATCCTCGAAGAATTCGGTGGGCATGGCAGTACCCTGGCTACGCGCCTCAATACATCCCCAACCGCGGCAGTCCGACAGAGCGACTACGGCCCTGTCGGCTCTGCCCTTCCGTCGTTCGACTGCCCGTCACAACATCTGCTCCGCCGGGTCATACTTCGGACCGTTCCGGACTGCCTTGCGAGTGATGTCCAGAAACACCCGCCGGTTCGCTCCATTGATGCCCTGGACATGCTTCGTCGGCACGGTCACCTTTCGACCGGGCAGCCATTTCCTGGTGGCAACTACGAGTCGTGGTACTCTCCGAGGCCCGGCATCGACGAGAACATCGGCGACATGTCCGATTGCGCCGTCGATGGCTTGGACACAGTGTCCAATGAGTTGTTTTGCGCTTCGCAAGCGAGAGTTGTCGGCAGCCCCGCTTGCCGTGTGTGGCCGCGTGCGCCCCGCTCGGTGCGACAGCACCTGGCCCACGTCCGGTTGTGAACACCGGGCAACCTGCTCCTTGGACAACCTCAGTCGTAGCCGGCGTTCGTGCGGCTCCACCGAAGCGACCCCCAACGCAGGAATGACGCAGCTTCGGCGCCAGAAAAGCATGCCCTTCTCCACCACCAGGTAGCGAACACCCCAGTTCTCGATATCGATATAGAAGTCCTCGACCAACCCCACGCGCGCATCCGTCGCGGCAACCTGATACCGTCGCAGCCGCTTCACGCTGCTTAGCACCTGAGTGGTCTCCTTCACGCGACCGCACGGCTCTTGTGAGTCGAAAACGCCACCATCCACGCGCGACTTGGCAGAGGTCGCTGTGCCCGGCAGTCACCCTTATCTGAAGACGAGCGCAACCCCGCCCTCACTCAACCGTGCGTCGAGCGTCTTGTTCTCGAACATCTCGGTGAGTTCCTGGTCGTAAAGGAGCACGGTCTCGCCACCGTGCGAGATCTTGGTGTCGCCGGGTTTCTCGGCGTCAAGCACCAGCTCCGTCCCGCCTTTTCCGACAGCGAGCCGTACCGTCCTTCCTTTTGCCGCCCCGGCCTTGTGAAGCATATCTTTCAGAACAGCGGCAGCAGCGTCGGTCACATTCAGCATCATATCACTCCTTTCAAACAGGTTTGCGTTACGGACATGACACTCTTAGTCGCTCCATCCATGTCCGCACGCGCACATTTACCGTGACTTCTGTGTTTGCGAAGTCAGGATGACTCTAGTCCCGTTCTTCGATTCCTTGAGATCAAGCGTCAGGCCATTAAGGGCGTGAGCCGCCGCTGCATCCCACACGAGTACCGTTGTGTGCGCGTGAGAGATCGCATTGTCACCGGGCCTCTCTTTGCCAATCGTGAACCCCAGACCCAACGAGGTTGCCTGGACACGCCAACACGTGTCTCCGGCCAGACCATCGTCCTTGATCATCTCATGGAGTTTTCGCGCCGCCGCGTCGGTTACCGTGAGCACGGGGACACACCTTTCGGTTCCTAAGGCCACACAAATTGGCCAGCCTCGCCGAGACGGCGCGAAGACCACCATCGCGCACTGCCTTCGACACAGCGCAGAGGTCTCCTTAGGTCAGCATCAGTGCCGGCCCCTTCTCGGTCTGCTTCACGTCCATGGTCCTCCCGCTGAGCAACCCAGCGATGTACTCGCCATAGACAAGCACCGTCGTGCCATCGTGGGAGACGGCCTTATCGCCGGGTTTCTCCTCGTCCCATTTGAACTCAAGTCGCGCCCCTTCCTTCTCGAGCCGAAGCGTTTTGCCCTCCGGCCCGCCCTCGGCCATTTCGTGGAGGCGGGCGGCGGCGGCGGCTGTGACGGCAAGCACGGCAATCCTCCTTTCTGTCAGGTACGCGGTCTCCGGTCGCGTTCGTCCGCGCCGAAGTGCCGCACGCAAAACGAATGCGACGTGTCTTCTTGCATCGTACTACGCATATGCTTTCTGTCAAATACTTCTGGCGTTCCGTTATCGGTTCCGTGGATACTCATAACGCCTTTATAAACAGCAGCTTAGATCAAGTCGCGGCCTTAGCGGTGCGATCTATTGACAGCAAATCGCTTTCAGTGCAATATATCGAGTTGTTAGGGCGTGGCCGGCGCCTCTTAACGGTGCCAGATCGTGCCGCTCCGCGGGCGAGAGGAGGCGACGGCGTTAACGTCGGGACGGCGGCTCGGTTGTTGGCTGCGCCGTCAGCCTGGACTACGCCTGCCCGGTTAGGGCGGGCCTGGCCACCGTGACACGCTGGTCAGCACAGGCGTCGTCGAACAGCGCGACTGCCAGGAGCTGGATCATCGGCGTTTTGGAGCCACGGCGTCGTCACTCCCCGGGATGAGGTGAGAGAATGACGAAGTCCGGCACTGCTGCGGAACGGGATACGCTCAACCGGCGGTATCAGGAACTTGAGAATCGGCTGCCGGCCGCGTTTCCTGCTGAGCGCGACGAGATCGTCCAGGAGATGGAAGGAGTCGAGCGACGGCTACGGGAGCTGAGCGCGCCGAGCGCCGACCGCGCGCGTGGTGGCGCGCGGACCAACGACGCAAGGGACTGGAGACAGGTGTGAACGACGCACGAACACGATTGGAAGAGCTCGGCGCGCGGCTCGCTACGTTGACGGAGAGGGTCAAAGCTCTGGGGGCCGGATCGTCGGCCGAACTCCGGCAATCGCTCGACTTTCTACGTGAGCAATGGGATGCCCTGCGGGAAGACATGGAGGCCGTCGAGATCCTCGGCGGAGGGCCCGGCGACAACATGATGGCGGCTGTGGAACAGTCGCTGGCGGACTTGGAGCAAGCCTGCGCACAGGCGGAGGCCCAATGTGAACTCCGCCGCATCGAGTAGTGGGGGTAGCAAAGAACATCCCGGGCCTGCTGGAAATAGTCGTCCTCCAGAAACTACCGATCGACACGGGCGGGCGCTTTGCGGTCACGGCCATTGCGCGCTATCTGATCACGGTTGTCGGTGTCGTCGTCGCATTTGGGGCGATCGGCGTGGGCTGGTCGAAGGTACAGTGGCTCGTCGCGGCGATATCTGTCGGGCTCGGGTTCGGGCTTCAGGAGATCTTCGCCAACTTCGTGTCCGGGCTGATGCTGTTGTTTGAACGGCCGATTCGCATCGGCGACGTCGTCACGGTCGGCGGTATCACTGGGACCGTGACCCGCATCCGGATTCGCGCCACGACGATCACGGACTGGGATCGCAAGGAACTGGTCATCCCCAACAAGGAGTTCATCACCGGGCAGGTCGTCAACTGGACGTTGTCCGACGCAATGGTGTGACTCACCATCCCCGTCGGGATCGCCTACGGATCTGACACGGACCTGGCAGAGCAGCTTCTTCACAAAGTCGCGCGAGAGGAACCGAAGGTCCTTGACGAACCCGAACCCCACGTACTTTTCATGGGCTTCGGGAGTAGCTCGCTGGACTTCGAGTTGCGTGCGTACGTCGCCAATGTGGAGTACCGTCTCCAAACGCGGCACCTATTGAACAAAGCCATTGACCAAGCGTTCCGTAAAGCGGGGATCGAAATCGCGTTTCCGCAACACGACCTGCACATCCGAACGATCGACCAAGCGATTCCGGTTGTCGGCAAAGAGAACAAGGACGTGAGCACCAGAACGGGCGCGGCGTACCCCGCAGAGGCGAGTGGCCCACAAAGGTAGTTCGACAGAGACAAGGAATAGCGAGAGCAAGAGACCACATAACGTC
>CAZDTB010000047.1:12556-16161 GCA_964508075.1 uncultured Planctomycetales bacterium | reverse complement strand
CACGACCTGGAAACAAGCGTCCTTCTCCGCCCGGTCACGGAGATCTCTCAGCAACGGAGTCAGCTCGGCCTCGCCGAGCGGCTCAGCGTCATAACCATTCGACGCCAGCGCCTCCAACCGTGACAGGAAGCGAGCTTCCAACACCAGCCCGGCCTTGGGCTTGCCCCAGCCGCCGACACGCAGCGTGAAGCGGCTGATGGTGTTGGCGGGGGCATCGGCCGGGCCACGACCTCCCGCTTCCATCGCGTGTTTCACGCGGGCCTCGCGCAGCCGAACGACACGCCTGCTGAGAACGTCGGGGAGCTCTTCGACCGTCTCCAGGCGCTGCGCAAACGCGCGGATGAACCCCTCCTCCGAGAGCTTCGCTTGCTCCAGCGTCACGACCGGCAAGCCTTGCTCACGCAGCCGCTGGACGACCGCGGCTGCGTCATCCGGCTCGTGCCTCGCAGCGGGTTCGTGCTTCGCGGCGGGTTCCTCAGCAACGCGACCAGTCTCAGGCTCGGCGACGCTCACAGCGTCCTGAACCTCGGCGTGCGCGGCGCATCGGCGAACCTTGCGAACAGCCCAGCACGCCTGGCAAATGTCCCGCTGGCACTCTTCGCACCTGCCGGCGACCGAAAGCTCGCTCAGGATGGGGCTGTCGCACGCCCCGCAACGCCGCCCCTCAAGGGCCGCTGGCCCGGCTCGTTTGGTGCGCTCGGCCATAAGCTGCTTCTGCCGCTCGAAATACCCGTCAAGATCGTCCTCGCGAATGCGATAAATTCGCCCGACCTTCCCGGCGGGGATGTCGCCGCTGCGAACCAGCCGATAAATAGTCTTGTATTCGACGCCGAGGCGGTCGGCGGCTTCATCAAGTGTAAAAAACCTGCTCATCGAGCATCCCTGGATAGACAACGTCACCCATCCCATCGCGGCGACTTCAGGATTATGCGCCACGTCTGGCCACGTGTAAAGACCTTTGTTTGTTTTAATTTGACTTTATTCCCTCTAGTTTTCTGATTCTGTCACTGGTCAAATGCCCTTCGCGGCCTCCAATCCAGGCGGGAGAGCTGCCAGGCGCCGGCCCCGCCATTCGGTCACCCCCACGCCGTCCGCCCGAGCGGCATGCCCTCCGCGGTGCCAGAGGCCCGACCGCCCGCGAGCCCGGTCCGTTAGCTTGACCGCGATGAGGCGCCCGCCCCGACTGGTCTCGCTCACCGCAGTCGCCATCCGCCAGCGCCCTGTTCAGATCACAAGCCGAACTGCCGCCACTCTTCAACCCGGCCGTCCGCAGCCACGCCGCGGGTCCGGTGCCCCAGGGATAGCGGGAACACCCGCCCGCCCGCCAGGTACTCGCTGTCAGAATCCGCCGGCTGCGGCGTATCAGCACTGGTCCAGCCCCACAGACGACCGCCGATACGAAGTACGCGCTGGACCGCGTCGCCCGAGTCGTCCGCGCGTGGCGAAAACCCCGTGCCCAGATCGCCGGGACACTCCACCCAACGGTAAACAACCAGGTAGCGTTCCTCGCGTGCCAGGTTGCCAACCCGCTCGATCAGCAGGCCGCGGAGCCCAAGACGCTCGCCCGTGCGCCAGAGTGCATCGCACGGGCCAAGGCACTCGCACTGCTCGGCAGTGATCGCCCCCGACTGCTGATCGTCACGGTGCGGCGTAAGGCGGAGGCGCAGGGCTCCGGCCACGTCGAGTTCGCAAGCCCGACGCAGGGGAAGCCGCGCCGCCCCCCGGACCGGGTGGCCGTCCAGATGCGTGCCGCCAGGCGTGTCCTGATCGATCACGAACAGCCCATCGGCCTGCAGGGCAATCTTCAGATGTGGTCGGCTGGCCGTGATCCGGCAACTGAGGTCGTCCTTCTCCGCTGAACGCGGCAGCACGCGCAAAACAATGTCGTTGTGTCCGCGCTTGCGCCCGAGACGGACCTCGCCTAGCGCCAGCAACAGCACGCGCATCTCTTCGGCGTTAGGGTCGGCGAAAACGAGTGCGGCTTTCTGTAACCACGGTCGACGCGCTACAGACTCTTCAATCTCGTGAGCTTTACGCGCCTCCCGCCGGGCCAGATCCAACGGCTTCCACGTGGGCGGATATACCTGGCTGATCATGTCGTTGAAGTCACGAATCACGCCCCTGGCAATGTCCTTCTCAAATTTATCGCTGATACTGAGGCCGTAGCCGATGTTCCGCCCGGCGTGCAGGCTCCGGTCGATCACGACCGTGGACGGGTTGGTGTTCCGGGCGAAGACCATCAAGGAAAGCTGCGAGACCCACTTGTGCCGTTCCTCATCGACGCGATAGCGCACGTCGACGTTGACAACGTGCTCCCCAGGCAACTCGGGCAACACCTGAATCCGCTCGTGAGCATCACGAAGGCTGCCCGGTCGAAGGTCATACCGGCGCTCCTCAATCCGCCCCAGGTATCTGGCATTCACCGAGAAACACACATCCTTGATCTTGGCGGCGGTCTGATTCACCAGGCGGAACTCCAGTGCGGCGGCACACCTCTCCCCGTAGAAGTGGTTGTCGTTGACCTCCAGCGTGATCGGCGGGGTTTCGCCGCCCGTGGCCGCCCGCGAGCTATCCTCGTTAACCAGCAGGTCCTTCGCCTTCGTCTCCAGCGTGGCGGCCTCATCCTTCGACAAGTTGAGATTCACCTGGGACTGCTCGAGGTCCGCGCGATCGCTCGCGTCCAGCACGCCGTCGGCTAACTTCGCCTGTACGGTCCGCACGTACACGTCCTGCGCTTCGGCTTGAGGTGCCGGATCAACCGCCGCTGTGTCGGTAGCCTGCGACGACGCTTCTCCGCCACCGGGGACTTGAGCGGCTTTGCTGCTTACCGAAGTCGCGGTGTCCATTCTCGCTCCGCACTCGGTGCAGAAGCGGGCTTGCTCATGCTCCGCCGGAGCTCCGCATTTCGGGCAGTTCGACACGTCTTGGCTCCTCGGGACCACGAAAGGAGTAACCGGCCAGAAGCCCAAAGGGCTGCCGAGCCTCCGGCGCAAGTCGAAAACCGCGGAACCGCAGCAGATGCACGTGCTCGGCAAGGTGCGCTTCGCCCATTCCACCCGCGCCGATGGGCCCGTCGTTCCGATCGTCCCTGAGTTGTCGCCCAACCTGGTCGCTCATAGCCGACCCCGTTGGTTGTACGAAAAGCAGTATATCCGCCCAGCCAAGCCATCGTCCATCCGCCTGGACAGCCCCTCACGTCAACGCGACGAGCATGACCCAGGCCAGCCGATCGCACGCCTCCATCTCCAGGCGCGATCGAGGATGCCGGAAAACCGCTTGGCCACCGCAAACGGCCACCATGATGAGAGCGATCCGTGTCTACGCCACGTGCCGGGAGGTACTGCGCGTCGAGAGCCGGCAGGCAGATACATGCCCGTCGCCGAGCCCGGTCGAAGAGAAGGGCACTGGCCGAACGGACGGTGGTCGGGCAAAGCCGGGCGACGAGATGACGAGCCACACCACTTGTGGATCGAGCGCCGGAACGTATGCTGGTGCATATACTTGTAGTCAAACCTCAGGCGGAGTCTCGGGACGGTACCATGGACGCCGGCCAGCCAAAACGCATTCTCATCGGCAAAGTCGGCCTGGACGGCCACGACCGCGGG
>CAZDTB010000047.1:6857-12546 GCA_964508075.1 uncultured Planctomycetales bacterium | reverse complement strand
AGGTCATCTGGGGCGTCTCCCCTCTGGACGACCCGACGGACACGACCGAGGAGCCAAGTTCATCGTCCGCGCCCTGCGCAACGCCGGTTACGAGGTCATCTACACCGGCATCCGCCGCACGCCGGAGCAGATCGTCCGAACCGCCGTCGATGAGGACGTGGACGCGATCGGTCTCAGTCTGCTAAGCGGCGCCCACAAGGAGCTCTTCACGCGCGTCGCCGAGCTGCTTGAAACCGAGCAGGCCGAAGGGATCATGCTGTTCGCCGGCGGGATCATTCCCGAGCAGGACATCCCCTACCTCAAGTCGCTTGGCTTTCGCCACGTGTTCACGCCCGGAACTCCGCTCTCGGAGATCCTCCGCGCTCTGGAGGCCGAGTTAGCCAACCAGCCTGCGGCCGGCAGCGAGGCGGACAGTTGACCGATGTGCAAACGCTGATCGAGGAGATTCGCGGCGGCGAGCGGCGTTCACTGGCTCGGGCCATGTCGCTGGTTGATCGAGCGGAGAACGACGCCCAGACACTCAAGGATCGTCTGCGTCAGTTGACCGGGCAGACCCCGTGGTGGGGCTTCACCGGACCTCCCGGAGTCGGCAAATCGACGCTCATCGACGCCCTGCTGACCGCCCTGCGCCAACACGACCGGCGCATCGGCGTCATCGCCGTCGACCCCACGTCGCCCATGTCAGACGGTGCCCTGCTCGGCGACCGTGTCCGCATGATGCGCCACGCCGTCGACCCGGATGTCTTCATTCGCTCGCTGGCAACGCACCACTACGAGGGCGGCCTTTCGGACGCGACGCTGCACTGCGCCCGGCTGCTCGAGCTGGCCGGCTACGACCATGTCCTGATCGAGACGGTCGGCGTGGGGCAGAACGAGGCCGACATCGCCTCGGTCGCCGACATTTGCGTGGTGATGCTCGGCCCCGGCTACGGTGATGACATCCAACTGATCAAGGCCGGCCTGCTGGAGATCGCCCACATCGTCGTGGTCAACAAGTGCGACCAGCCCGAGGCGAACCGGCTCCTCAGAGAGGTTTACGAAGAGTCCGGTCACTCTGCATCCCCGGGCAGCGTCGAGATCATCGCCCTCGAAGCCAAGTCCGGCAAAGGCGTGGACCAGTTGCTCGAAAAGCTCCTGGCACTGGACAACACGGCGCGCGGCACGGAGCAGCGCCAACGCCACAGGCATCGACAATTGCTCGCCGAGATCAAGCGCAGCGCCCTGCTGGCGTGCGAACAGGCGTTGGAACGTCAGCTAACCTCACCCGCCGCGACCGAACTGATCGCCCGGTTCGAACGAGGCGAAGTGTCGTTAGAGGAAGTCGTCAGTTCTCAGTTGTCAGTCGTCAGCAAGCCACACGCACCAACGAAGAAGCGGAGCGCCAAGAGCCGAAAACTGAAAACTGAAAACTGAAAACTCAGAACTGAAAACTGAGAACTCAGCAATGCGTAACCCTCTCAAGCAACACTTCGAAAAGTGGAAAGCTGAAACGCTTGCCAAGTCCGTCGCCCGGATGCCCGAGCAGCCAGAGCGGACCGTCACCGCCTCCGGCCAGCCGGTCGAGACGCTCTACTGGCCGCAGGATGTACGCGACGAGGCCGCCTGCCAGGATTACCTCGACCGGCTCGGCTTCCCCGGCGAGCATCCGTTCACGCGCGGCGTGCAACCAACCATGTACCGCTCGCGCTTCTGGACCATGCGCCAGTATGCCGGCTTCGCCACCGCCGAGGAGACCAACCAGCGCTACCGCTTCCTGCTCGACAGTGGCCAGACCGGGCTGAGCGTCGCGTTCGACCTGCCCACGCAGATTGGCTACGACAGCGACCACCCGCTCGCCGCCGGCGAGGTCGGCAAGGTTGGCGTCGCGATCGACACGCTGGCCGACATGGAGATCCTGTTCGACTCGATCCCGCTCGATCAGGTCTCGACCTCGATGACCATCAACGCGCCGGCCGCCGTGCTGCTCGCGATGTATATCGCCGTCGGAGTCAAGCAGGGCGTCGCCGCCGACCAGCTCACCGGTACGATCCAGAACGACGTGCTCAAGGAGTACATCGCCCGCGGCACGCACATCTTTCCGCCGGCCCCGTCGCTGCGGCTGATCACCGACATCTTCGCCTACGCCGCCCAGCACGTGCCGCGGTTCAATACGATCAGCGTCAGCGGTTATCACATTCGCGAGGCGGGCTCAACCGCGGCGCAGGAGATCGGTTTCACGCTCGCCGACGGGATCGAATACGTGCAGGCCGCGCTCAACGCCGGGCTCGACGTGGACCAGTTCGCCCCGCGCGTGGCGTTCTTTTTCGGCGCGATGACCGACGTGCTCGAGGAGGTCGCCAAGTTCCGCGCCGCTCGCCGGCTGTGGGCCCAGATCATGAAGGAGCGCTTCGGCGCGAAAGATCCGCGAAGCTGCATGCTCCGCTTCCACACGCAGACCTGCGGCTTCACGCTTACCGCCCAGCAGGTCAACAACAATGTCGTCCGCGTCGCGCTCCAGGCGTTGGCCGCCGTGCTGGGCGGCACGCAGTCGCTCCATACCAACAGCCGCGACGAGGCCCTCGCGCTGCCGACCGAGGAGTCGGTCCAGATCGCTCTGCGCACGCAGCAGCTCATCGCCCACGAGTCCGGCGTCGCCCACACCGTCGACCCGCTCGCCGGCAGCTATTACATCGAGCAGCTCACCGACCAGATCGAGGCCGAGGCCGAGCAGTACATCAACAAGATCGACGAGATCGGCGGCATGGTCCGCGCCATCGAGCAGTACTACCCCCAGCGCGAGATCGAGCAGTCCGCCTACTGTTACCAGCAGGAGATCGAGCGCGGCGAGCGCGTGATCGTCGGCGTCAACCGCTACACGACCGCCGAAGACGTCCAGCCGGAGATTCTGACCATCAGCGAGCAGGCCACCCGCCGCCAGCTCGAACGGCTGAAGCAGACGCGTGCCACGCGCGACGCCGCGGCCGTCACGCGCGCGCTCGACACGCTCGAAGCGGGTGCGAGAGAGGACTCACGCACCAGCGATCGTGCGAGAGAGGATTCACGCACTAGTGGTCATGCGAGGAAGGGTTCACGCACGAGCGGCGGCAACAACCTCATGCCGCTGATCCTCGACGCGGTGCAGACCTACGCCTCCGTCGGCGAAATCTGTGACCGTCTGCGGAACGTGTTTGGAGAGTATGAGGAGAGCGTAACATAGAGCTGTCAGCCACCAGCCGTCAGCCCTCAGCTACCGGAACCGCAAGGAGACGGAGAGAGCCTTCAAAGCAAGGGTGGCACAGGCGTCCCGCCTGTGTACGCCCCACAGGCGGGACGCCTGTGCCACCCAGATGAAATGCAAAGAGGATCACTGACTGCAACTGAGACAAGTGAGCTGAAACCCATGCCGTCCCCATCAAAGATCGACCACCTCGGCATCGCCGTCCACTCGATCGACGAGGCGAGCCGCTTCTACCGTGACGCGCTCGGGCTGGAATGCACCGGCACCGAGGAAGTCCCCGACCAGAAGGTCCGCGTCGCGTTCTTCCCGATCGGCGACACGCGCATCGAGCTGCTCGAACCGACTGCCGACGACAGCCCGATCGCGAAGTTCCTGGCAAAGAAAGGCCCCGGCCTGCACCACATCGCCTACCGCGTCGACGACCTGACTGCCACGCTGGCCGCCCTCAAATCCGCCGGCGTCCGCCTGATCGACGAAACCCCGCGTCCCGGCGCCCACGACATGCAGATCGCCTTCGCCCACCCCAACAGCACGAGCGGCGTGCTAACCGAGTTTTGTCAGGGCGGCCCGTAGCTGTCGGTACCGAACAGCGCCTGCGAGCCAACCCTGGTACGTAATGATCAGGGATTGCGCTTCCGGCGGGGTGACGGTGTACTATTGGTAGCGGCAGGCCCAGATACGCGAATCCTGCCTCCAGATCAGGGTTACACGCCCACGGTCGTCGATCAGGACGTGTAGGAAGAGGCTGACACTCTCGCGGTTGTCCAGGCGCTCCGCCTGTGTCCATCCATTGCCGACGACGTAACGCCGGCACCACACACCGACGGTGGGCGCATCCGGCGGCTCGATCGGATTCTCCTCGTCTCCTTCGAGCCATAGTTCGTCCGCCGTCCAGGCGAGCACGGCGTTGCCAAGGGGGTCGAGTGCGTAGCTGCAGGGGGGGCCAGCGATGCCCAGCTCTTCGGTCGCCTGCCAGCCTTCCTCGATGTCGTATCGCGTAGCCCAGATTCGCTCGAGGTTCGAGTAGATATGCCGGTGCCAGACCAAAAAAACGTTCCCAAACGGATCGATGCGCGGTGTTGTAACCGTGGTGCCGTAGTGGATGACGTACGGCTCGCTCCAGCCGTCGCCTGGAGTGTATCGGGCGGCGCCCGAGTCTTGGCGAACCCATAAGCTGGTCACGTTGCCGACCGTGTCCATTGCGAGCGCGTGACTCTGTGCCTTGCACTCGGGTGCGATCAGCCCGGCGGCCGTCCAGCCGGTGCTCGGCGTGTAGCGACTGAACCAAAGCTGTTCGGTTTGCCACCAACTGACCATCGCATCGCCGGCGCGGTTCTGCGCCAGGCGTATGCTGCCGGTCTGTTCATCTTCGACTTGCGTGATTACCTCGGGCGCGCCCCATCCGACCTGGGAGTCATGGTGACGAGCGACGAACCGTTGCTGTGGAGAACTGACCTCACGCCAGGCGATCAAGATCTTGCCGGAGCCCTGGTGCGACACGGCCGCGGCGTCAGCCCGCCAACTGGGATCGCTGAGTTGCTCCGCTGCGCTCCAACCGGCGCTCGGATCATAGTGGGCAACCCAGACGGAATACGGCGTGCCATCGTCTGGCATGTTGGACTGATGCCAGAAAAGGAACACATTGCCGTCGTCGTCGACGACCACCGGGTGGACATCGGATATCGACTTGTGCGGACGGTCCTGCACGACGACGGCAGCGCTCCAGCCGGTTCCGACGGTGTAGCGACTGGCCACCAGGCGTCGTGGAACCGACGCGGATTCGTACTGCACCCAGACGGCGATCGCGTTGCCGGTCGAATCTACGACAAGCTCTTCGCTCCTTATCTCGTGCGTATCGTCGGCCTGCACACAGACGGGCGTCTCCCAGCCGCTACCGGGAACATATCGATTCGACCAAACGGGTGTCTGTCCGTCATCAGACTCCCTCCAAATGACGATCACGTCCCCGGCCGGGTTGTTCCTGGCAACCAGGGCTGTCTTCGTGGATTCGCCGGAGCCGCTGATTACGACGGGCGTGTCCCAGGTTCCGTCGCGGACCGTGAAGTCCCAAGACTTGTCGGTACCGAGCAGGTTTCCTTGGGCGTCAGCAACCTCCGCGTTCACGTGAGCGGTATAGGTGGCTGAGAGAATCAAACCTCCGGAGGCCGTAAAGGTGGCCAGTCGCCCCGTCTCGTCAAAGCTGATGGCACCCTCAGCCGGGCCGAGCTCGCTGTGTACGAAAAACGTCTGCGCGTTGACGCTCTCCACGTTCATTGGCTTATCGAACGTGACGCGCACGACTGAATCCGGCTCGACGTCGTTCTCACCCTCCGCGGGAGCCGTACCGACAACAACCGGGGGCACCAGATCCTGCTCATCCGGACAGGGCCAGAACGGGTTTTCGCAACCTGCCAGACAGCTTATTGTCACGACAGCGAGTGCAAGAACCACCTGCATGTGACGGCTTGTACA
>CAZDTB010000047.1:0-6847 GCA_964508075.1 uncultured Planctomycetales bacterium | reverse complement strand
TCCCCCATGCATCGGCTGAAGTGACTGGCATTTCACCAACTTCACCGGTCTTTCCACCGCGATTTGCCGGACGAACCAGCCAGCCACATCGCCAATCTACAATAGGATACACGGCTCCGCGACCCGACGCAAACTCGTCTTGAAGAATCGCCACGGGCTCCCGGGCAACCCGGCCCGGCCTGCATGGGTGCCCCATCCTTTCAAGGGTGGGGGACGGATTCGATGTGATGGGTGCCCCATCCTTTCAAGGGTGGGGGACGGATTCGATGTGCAGTAGAATTCAATCATGCCCAGCCGCCTGCGCCGCCACGACGAGTTCGGCCATATGCACTTCCTGACGATCTCCTGCCATCGGCGGCTACAGTTCTTCCGCCACGACAGCGTAAAGGTCGCCTTCATCGAAGCCCTTCGTGCCGTCCGCGCCAAGCACGGCATCCGCTGGCTCGGCTACGTCATCATGCCCGAGCATGTGCACGCGCTGGTCCTGCCTCAGGCGCGCGGCAGCGACCACATCACGCCCATATCCGTCGTGCTCCACGACTTGAAGCAGCAGGCCGGGCACGCCGGGAAAGAAGCGTTACGCTCGGTCTGGCATCGTCAGAGCTCACTGGGAACCGCCGCGCTGGACAACTGGGCCACCGGAGCCGGTCCGAAGCCCTTCTGGAAACCGCGCGGGTACGACTTCAACGTGACGCATGAGGACAAGGTCGTCGAGAAGCTCGACTACATGCACCGCAACCCGATCACACGTGGCCTGGTGCAGCGCCCAGAACAGTGGCGCTGGAGCAGCTACCGATTCTACGAGCTCGGCGACGATTCACTGATTGAGATGGACTGGGACGGGTTGTGGCCGCTGGTCGTCTAATCCGTCCCCCACCCTTGAAAGGGTGGGGCACCCGCCCCGCATCCTGTTCGCCGCATCGGGGTCGTTTGACGAGAAGAACGCCATCGTCCGTTCCTCACTTGTTTCGCCGCACCAACCACCAAACGAGCGCAAGCAGGAGCAGACCCGCCAGCACCAAAACCGACCAGCCCCAGTGAACGTAGAAAATAACTACCTTCGCGAGCATCGTCTTAGTTCCGCAGGGTCCGGCGTGCGGATCCTACAGCTACAAGCAGGCATAGCAGCAAGGTCGCGGTGGTGGGCTCGGGGATGATCCGGACGATGCGATTGGCGATGCCGAAGGATGCATAAAGCGCTCCGTCAGGACCGAAAGCGAGATCGCTCACGCCACTGTCGGCGTTGCCGAAGCCCGTTCCGATGACCGTGCCGGTGCCGAAGGCGTCATAGCCGATCAGGTTGCCGACGGTCTTGTCGATGGCGTACAGGTAGGCGTCCCAAAGCGCACCGCCCGGCCCGACGGCGATCGGGTTGGATACTCCCGACATCAAATCGTCCGCGAAGATGCCGTCACCAACCGGGTTGCCAAGAATGTCATGGACGCGGATGGTACCGTCGTTGGGGCCGGTGTAGATGTAATCCAGCGCCCGGTCCACCGACACTTTTCTGTTCAACGCCGGCAACGTAAACAGGTGCTCAAACGTCGCCCCGCTCTCCGAAAACAGGTACACGCTTCCGTCCTGCCCGGCCGCGATCGCGCGATGGAGGGAGTCGAAGTCCATCCCCTGCGGGTTCCCCAACACGCCCGGCGTTTCAAACAGCGTTACAACGTCCTGGTCAGGACGAATCGCCGAGAACCGGCTGACACCCAGGCTGAGGTGCCCGGCGACAAGAACCGAGCCCGGCACACCCGTGAGCGAGCCGCTGGCATCATACAACACCGAGTCAGGGTCGGGAGTCGGAGCGTTGCCGCACTCCTCGACCGGACTTCCGCCGATGCTA
This sequence comes from uncultured Planctomycetales bacterium, assembly GCA_964508075.1. Lineage (GTDB taxonomy): Bacteria > Planctomycetota > Phycisphaerae > UBA1845 > Fen-1342 > JALSRY01. The sequence continues at coordinate 5,004 of CAZDTB010000047.1, read as the reverse complement.
ATCCGGTAGATCCTGGCGAGCTCCTGCCCGTCGCCGTGCCCGACGTACATGACGCCGGTCGCGTCGAACGTCATTTCCACCGGGGTCTCCAGCGACGCATATTCCTGAACCAGCATACCGGGGACGGTCTGGGCGCGGGCCGGTCCCACCAGGATGCACACCAGAAACAGGCACACTCCAACAAGGACGATTCTGCTAGACATGGCTCTCCTCCTACTGCGATAGGGTCCGCAAAGCGGCCTTCATACGTATGATAACATGTTGACGCCGGATCTGCCCACATTCCGGACACCACGCCGCACCTTGGACCCTTGAATCCTCGCATCCTTGAATCCTCTCCAGCCTGTCCATCCGAACATGCTGACTCCTTCTTGAACTCCCCGCGTTCGCTGGCCGATGCTGATATGGGATGCACCCCGGGTTTCTTCGGCGCCTAGGATCTTGTGTCATGGTCAACGCGGTTATCGATGTTGATGCCGTCCGTCACGCGGGTTACGCACCCGACGAGTTCCCCGCGCGCTGGCACGATACCGCTTACGACCTGCACTGCCGGGCCTGGCCGACCGCCTGGCAGGGCCAACTCAGCCGCGAGCGCTTCATCGCCGAGCTCAATAGCGACCACGTGGACGTGCTGCACACGCCCAACGGCAACGGAAACAGCAACGGCGGCGAGCTGCTGGCGTACGTGAAGTGGAAGGGGACCGATAAGTTCCACCTGAGCCGCGATCGGTTATCAGACACGGCGCTGCCGTCGCTGCCTTCCGCCCCGCCGGCCGGCTACGTCTGTGCCTACGAGATCACTGCCACCACGGATCGCTCCTGGCGCGGGCTGGGTCGGCGACTGCTGACAGAGACCATCCACCACTGGGAGCAAACCCACCCCAAAGCCGTCTTCTGCACCTACTCCCCCAAACGCGGCCTCACCACAGCGTTGCGACGACTGGCGGAGAGCGAACAAGATGGCCGGCCCGCACTCGAAGTGTTCACCCATCGCGCCGCTGCGGCGGCGGCACGTCACATCGACGAATGGACCGGCCAACTCGGTCAGCCGCTCGAAACGTTCATCCGGCGCGAGATCCTCCCGACGCCGGACGACCGCATCATGCAAAGCCTGGATGAACTCGGCGAGCGCTACGGCCAAGACGTGATCGACGGGGTAACCGCGGCGATCGGGATCGCGTACAACTTCGTCCTGCGGGCTCGCTCCGGCCAGCCGGCGTGCGGCCCCGCCGCGTTCCACCGGGCGTTGGGGGCCGAGCATTGGCGGCAATACCCCGCCAGCGCAACGAACTGTGCCGACGCCCTGGGCCTGGTCGACCATTGGCGCTACAGCCACGATCCCGCCCGCCGCGAGACCTGCGCCAGGCTCTTCAAAGAGCAGCGTACCACCCGCGCCCAGCAAGCCGCCGACGCCGATCAGCTCATCGTGCTGGCGTAAACCCACAGACGATCCTGCGCATTCGTGGAACACGCGACATTCCGGCAAACAGAGCCGGCGTGTCCTCACGCCGGATTCCCGGGCCGAGGACGGCCCGGCTCTGTTGGGCGGAGGACGGCCCGGCTCTGTTGCCGGGGCGTCCTATACACTCAGGAGCTTCTGGGCTCTTTCAGTGGCTTTCCGTTTGCGACCCGCGCCAACGACGGCCGTCGCATCGAGGGGGATCTCTTCCTTCGGCTTCCAGCGCCGTGGTTTGCGGGTCTGTAGCTGGGCGAGTCGGCCGCCGGTCGCGATGTGTTTCAGCAGTTCGGCCAGCCGCTTGGCGAGGTCCTCGGTGGCGACGACTTCATCGACGAAGGCGCGGTGGAGCAGCCAAGTTCCGTGCTGAAAGTCGGCCGCCACCTTGCGCTGCTGAAACTGCTCGACCACGCGCTTGCCGGAGAAGCCGATGTTGGCCGAGCCCTCCACCACGATCATGTAGTCGCCGCGCAGGCCGTAGCTGATCGCAGTGCCGCCCAGCGTGGGGTCGGCGATGATCGAGATGTGCGGCACGCCGGCCTCTTCCAGCTCGTTCAGGGCATGCTGGGCCTTGGGGATGTTGCGGTACATGGAAGGCGTGCCTTCCTGCATCCGCGCCCCACCACCCATCGCGACCGAGACCAGCGGCGTCCGGGTCTTGAGCGCCTGATGGGCGGCGCAGCAAAACTTCTCGCCGATCTCGTCGCACAGGCTGCTACCGACCAGGCCGAAGTTGTTGATCGTCAGCACGGCATCGTGGCCACCGATCTTGGCCGTTCCCGTGATCAACCCGGAGTGCAACCCGGTCTCCTTGATCCCGCGCGCCAGGGCCTGCTGGTATTGCGGGAAGTTAAGCTGATCCACCGAGCAGTAACGAATCGTCTCCTTGAACTCCCGAAACGACCCCTGATCGGTCAGCCGACGGATCCAGTCCACGGGGTGCAGTCGCCGGTACGGGCTGTCGCCGCCGTTGGGATGCAGCGCTGCCGCCCCGTCCATGTTGCCGTAGCGTCGCGCGAGCAGGTACTCGCGGACCTGGGCCCATTGGTTCTTGCTCAGCGAGCGCGCCTTCGGCCCGAGCGTCTTGCTGAGATACTGCAAATCCCCACGCTCGACCGCGTAGATCATCCGTGCCACGCGCCGGCGACCCTCCAACTGGGCAATCAGCGCCGCTTCATCCACGGGCCGACCGTTGCCTCTCACATCCTTGCCGGCTTCCCGGGTGATGAACTCCGCCAGCACGCCGCGCAGGTTCGCGTAAGCCTCGTTCTGCCGGGCAGCCAGCTTGGTCAACCGGCCGGGGCGACGCCTCTCGGTCGACTTGTCCCACACGCCCATCGCGAAGAACTTCTCTCGCCGGACACGTTCGGCTTCGCCCTCGGGCAAGTCCAGAAGCTGTGTCAGGTGTCGCGCCACCGCATCCTTTCCCCGGGCCAGAAGTTCTTGCGGATAGCGATGCCCGGGGTGCAGACCCTCCTCGACGACCTCGTCCACGGTCTCCTGCCGAACGGCGTCCGCCGAAGTCAGGCACAAACCCTCGGCGGCCGTGCGGATCGACTCCGGGCTGCGATTGCGAAACAGAATCGAGGCGCAGCCGCCGGGGCTGATCACCATGTACGTCGCGTACTGGTTCATGATGGTGCGATTGGTGGGCGTGATCGCGATCGCCCCCCCGCTGGCCCCCAGGCTGATGATATAGGACAGATTGGGCACCTTGAGGGACGTGGTCTTGTGAATAACCTCGTTGATCGCGAAGGCCTGACCCTCTTCCTCCGAGTACTCCGATGGATCGGCCCCGGGCGTGTCCACGAAAACCATCACCGGCCAGCCCCGTCGCTCGGCCAGATCCATCGCGTACACCGCCTTGCGAAACCCGTCCGGGTAGCCCATCCCCTGGTTCCAGCGGCGGTACTCGGCGACCGGTAGCGTGAGCAGCTCGTCGCGCTGCGAGGACGGTCCGGTCTGCTGCCCGACGACGATCACATCGACCGTCCGTCCATCGATTTCGATCTTGGCCTCGCCGGCCACCATCAGATGATCGCCGCGCACCTTCAGGTTGTGGAAGAGGCGGACGTCGTGAAAGATGTAGCGGATATAATCGAGCGTCTTGGGCCGCAGGGGATGTCCCGAGAGCAGAAACGTGTCGTAGGGGCTGAGGTTGGGGTAGACCTCCCGCTCGCAGGCCTCCAACCGGGCCCGCGTCTCCGCGTAGGCCGGGCTCTCCGCGGGCAGCGCCGCCAACTGCTCATCCAGGGCGTTGATCTCGGTCTCAAATGGCAAGATGAACGACACGGCCGCTTCTCGTCTGTGCGAGTTCTGGTGCCGACGTCAACCGCCGGACCCAGCCAAGTGGGGATCTGATTCGGTCAGCTTTACGCGGTCAGGCTGCGGCCGAACCGCAAGCTCTGTCACAACCGCCTCTCTAGACAATTAGTATACTGCAAACGGGGCCAGCATCGCCAGTCGCCGGCTGGGCAAGGCCTATCCCGCTTCCGTGTGGGGCATTTCCGAGGCGGGGAACGTCGCGCAGCACCCGCTGTGCGGAGCTTTATTTTCCGGTTTGGATGGCGCGACCGGGCGCGCGGCGGTCTGCGCAACGGACCCTACTGTGACGGCGGAGGTTCGCTGATGGCTGAGGCACAGGAAGTCAAGATCAGGAAGATCGCGGCGGCCAGGACGATGCGGAAGTTGATGGCCGACCACTTCTACGAGCTCGATCGGGCCGCCAAGGCCGGGCATCCGAAGATCGCCTGGTGCACCAGCGTCGGGCCGGCCGAACTGCTGCGCGCGATGGGCTTCCTGGTCTACTTCCCGGAAAACCACGGGGCCATGCTCGGTGCCACCCGCATGGCGACCGAAACGATCCCCGCTGCTAACGCCATCGGTTATTCGCCGGATATCTGCTCGTACTTGACCAGCGACATCGGCGCGTTTGTGCAGGGGCGCACGCCGCTCAGCGACGCCTATGAGGGCATCGAAACCATCCCCAAACCCGACGTGCTGGTCTACAACACCAACCAGTGCCGCGAGGTGCTGGACTGGTTTGCCTGGTACGGGCAGCGCTGGTCCCGACCGGTAATCGGGATCGAGTGCTATCGCGGCGTCGGCGAAGTGACCAACGTGCACATCGACGGCATCGCCGGCCAGATCGAAGCGCTGGTCCCGCCACTCGAAGAGATCAGCGGCCGAGAGTTCGAGATCGACCGGCTGCGCGAGGCGGTGCGGCTGTCGCGCGAGTGCTCCGACCTGTGGAAGGACGTGTTGGAAACTGCAGCCGCCAAGCCGTCACCGCTGACGTTCTTCGACAGCACGATTCACATGGCTCCGGCGGTGGTGATGCGTGGGACGCAGGCGGCGATCGACTACTACCGCGACGCATTGTTGCCAGAACTGAAAGCACGCGTCGATGGAGGCGTGGCCGCTGTAGAGGGCGAGCGTTTCCGCCTGTACTGGGAGGGCATGCCCATCTGGGGTCGGCTGCGCGACCTGGCCACGCAGTTTCTGGAGCTACGGGCGTGCGTGGTCGCCAGCACCTACGCCAACTCGTG
>CAZDTB010000046.1:15159-16436 GCA_964508075.1 uncultured Planctomycetales bacterium | reverse complement strand
GCTTGGCGTGACACCGATAGTGTAGCGTATTTCCCCTGCCTCCGTCTTGCCTCCTTTTCCTCAGCCGCTGCGAGGCTACGTCCCTGATGGCGGCTTGCGAGCAGCGTCGCGGTTCAAGAGCGCGGGATCGAAGGGCTGGCCGCATTCGGGACAACGCGGGTCAAGCTGGCCGCGCAGGTCGTAACCGCAGTGGAGGCAAACGGGGATGCCCGTTTCCTGGAGTTGAAGGCGGAGGGACCGGCGATACACGGCGCGCAGCCAGATTCCCCCGGCAACCCCAGCAACGGGGAAATACGCATATACGCAGAGAACTACAATCAATCTCAGGTATTTCGGCATTGCAGAAGACTGGATGGGAAACAGTACGTAATACGAGCAGATGCCGGCACATGTAATTATTGCGGCGCATAACCAGAATCGGCGCGACGTTATCGAGGCGCGGTTTGCCTTCTTCGAAGCCGCTTTTCGGGCGGCATCATCGGGGAAGAGCAGCAACTCTGGATAGCGTTTCGCCGCGCGCCGGTAGCGTTTGCTCGGTTCGGCGATGGTCGTGCGATCACTCATACGTCACCGCTCATCCGCGTGGTTGGAGTCGCGTAGGCTGGGCTGAGCCTGCGAAGCCCAGACGGGATGCTTCGACCTGCCCGGATTAAAGGCTATTTCCCGTGCGCGGCCTGGATTCGCTTGGCCTCGTCGGCGTCCTTGACGTAGTCGCTGTGGCAGGCAGGTTTCTGCTTGCCGCGGCGAGCGAGGAGCTCACGCTGGTCGTCGGTGAGGGCCGGGGCCCGGGTCGCTTCGTGCTCCGGCTGGTAGCCCGCGTGCTTGCCGGCGGCGAACTGCTGGATCTCCTTGCTGATGCGGATTGCGCACCAGTCGTGGCCGCACATGGCGCAGAAGTCGGTGTCCACTTGCATGTCTTCGTCGTGCAACGCGCGGGCGGTGTCGCCGTCGAAGGCCAGCTCGAACTGCTTGGGCCAGTTGAGCGCCGCGCGATACTTGCTGATGTCGTCGTCCCACTGGCGCGCCCCGCGGATGCCGCGGGCGATGTCGCCGGCGTGGGCCGCGATCTTGTAGGCGACGCAGCCTTCTTTGACGTCCTGCGGCGTCGGCAGGCCGACGTGCTCCTTGGGTGTGACGTAGCACAGCATCGCCGCCCCGGCCCGGGCCGCCTCGCAGGCGCCGATCGCGCTGGTGATGTGGTCGTAGCCGGGGAAGACGTCGGTCACGATCGGGCCGAGCACGTAGAACGGGGCGTCGTCGCACACGGCCCGCGCGTT
>CAZDTB010000046.1:0-15149 GCA_964508075.1 uncultured Planctomycetales bacterium | reverse complement strand
ACCCTCGACCATGATTTGGACGCCGGCTTCGCGCGCCCGATGCGTGAGTTCGCCCAGTACGCGCAGCTCGGCGATCTGAGCCGCGTCACTGGCGTCGGCCAGACAGCCCGGCCGGCAGCCGTCGCCGACCGAGTAGCCCACGTCGTATTCCCGCATGATCGCGCTCATCTCGTCGAACAGGTCGTACATCGGGTTCTGCTTACCGTGGTGGATCATCCACTTGGCCAGCAGCGAGCCGCCGCGGCTGACCAACCCGGCCACGCGCCGTCCGATCAGGTCGAGATGCTCGCGCAGGATGCCGGCATGGACGGTGATGAAGTCGACGCCTTGCTTGGCTTGGTGCTCGATCGTCTTGAGGATCTCGTCGTAGGTGAGCTCCTCGATGTTGCGCCCGATGATCATGCTGTAGAGCGGAACGGTGCCGATCGGGATGGTACTGTTGTCGATGATTCGCTGGCGGCACTCGTCGAGCTCGCCGCCCGTGGAAAGGTCCATCAGCGTGTCCGCCCCGTAGAGCTGCGCCCAGCGGAGCTTCTCGACCTCGGTCTCGGTATTGCTGCTGACCGGCGAGGCCCCGATGTTCGCGTTGATCTTGGTCGTGATCGCCCGCCCGATCCCGATCGGATCGAGCCGCTTGGGTGCCCCCTCGCCGCGACAATAGTCGGGATCGTCGAGCAGCTTGCGCCGCTGCGCGACGGTCTGGTTGACCCAGAGGGCGCTGTCCGGCGTGAAGCCGGGATGAGCGAGCGCTTCGGCCGGATAGGGCGAGCCCCCCCTGGCGTCGCTACCCTCCGTGCCTTCGTGCCTTCGTGCCTTCGTGCCTGCCTTCGTGGCTTCGTGCCTTCGTGCCTCCGTGCCTGGCTTTTCGCCGCCACTCCCCGCCAGATGCCGCTTGTTGGCGGGAATAATTATCCGTCCCGCGGCAACCTGTTCGCGAATGAACTCCGGGGTGACATTCTCACGCCGCGCGACACGCACCATCTCGGGCGTGACGATGCCGTCGCGTGCGGCTTGAAGTTGTGTCATCGTCTACCTCCTCACTGCGTGGCCCGCCGCTTCAGCGGTGGCGGACCCGAATCAGAATCCTGGCACCTGCGGGAGGGGCGTAACTGCCGCATGCAGAGTGGAAGTCGGCCGGACTTTGACAGGTGAGCTACCTGAAAAAGGCATGGACACCGCTTCCCTACGCAGCCGACCGCGGCCCACCGGCTGGAAGCCGGTGCCACACGCTGCACCACGACCCGTCGCTGATCAGGTTCAGAGGGTCCGCGGACCGTTCGCGTCCGCATCTCATGTCCGCCGCGGCGGACCACCCCTAGCCATCTTCATGAGTGTATTCGCGGCACAGGCGATTGGCAACGTGACTATGTCCACAACCGCCAAGATGCCGGTGCCACGCCGGGCTGTGCTGGCGGTTGTCAGAAGTTGATCGGGCGCACCGGGGCAACCGTGAAACGTCGCAGGGCGTCTTCGGAAACGTCGACGCCCAGCCCGGGGCCGGGCGGGGGGTTCATTTTGCCGCCGCGGCCGAAACGGAGCGGACGCTTGGCCACGTCTCCGCGCAGCAGGAAGCGCCCGAAGCCACCCTCGACGAAGCGCACTTCCGGGCACGCTTCCAGGAACGCGATGCCCGCTGCGGTCAGGATACTCGTTTCGCCGACCATGCATCCGAGCTGCAGGTCGAGCCCCGCCGCAAGTGCCCGCCGGGCGATCTCCAGCGCTGGCAGCAGCCCCCCGTTCTTCGCCAGCCGAATGTTGAGCACACGCACAGCCCCCGCTTTGATCAGCTCGTCGGCGTCCTCGACCGTCAGCAGCGACTCGTCGGCGATCAGATCGCAGCGGGTCTCTTTCGCCAACGCCGGCAGCTCCGCGTCTTCCGCGGTCGAGAGCGGCTGCTCCAGAGCGCTTATGCCGAAACGCTCCAACGTTGGCAGCGCGGCGCGCGCTTGGTGCGGATCCCAGCCGCCGTTCGCGTCCGCCCGCAGCGTCACCGCTCCCCGTTCCAGTCCGCCGCGCAACACGCGCTGCGCGTGCTCCAGTCGGCCCTCCCATCCTTCGACCGCGACCTTGATCTTGAAGTCACGCAGTCCGTAACAGCGTTGCAGCCGTAGCAGCGCCGCCAGCTTCCGCGAGGTGCGTCCCACCACCATCCCCGAGAAGCGCGCCTCGTCCAGACATCCCGGGGGCTCGAAGCCGGGAATATCCAGCCAACCGGTCACGTCCGACAGCCGCCGGCGAAACACCCGCCCGGCCAGATCGAGCAGCGCCAGCTCGACCGCGCAGCGTGCCGCGTTGGCCAACCGCCCGTGGATCAACGTCGGCAGCTCGTGCGCAAACTGCACCGCCTCCGCGAACGAAGTCGGTCGAAACTCCAGCAGGTGTGGCGCGAACAGCTCGGCGACGTCGTCTCTCACGGTCTCGATGGTCTCACCCGTGACATAACGGCGAGCAAGTGTTTCGCCGTAGCCGACATGCTTCGCATACGGCGCCTCGGCGGTCAACTGCACGACGACGGGGTCGGCGACTTCGCGGGCGGCGGCGGCGTGCTCGAAGCGCAAACGCATTGGGATCGCCAGCGGGAAGGTCTGTACACGACGTATGCGAAGCGGGGCGTTCATCGCGGCATTTCAACGGCGGCACGCGCGCGCGGAATTGCCCAGACCCGCGTGGACTCCATCGCCTCGCGACCGTCCTCGCTGAACAGATGGTCGAGCGCCGCCTCGGCCGCCGGGCTCGCGTCGGTCGGCATGTAGACGTAGATGACCTTCGCCAACCCGTACCGCTCCGACTCGATCTCCTCCAGCGACGGAAACGCCGGCGGATCGCTCCGCCGCATCCGCAAGCCCAGGTAGCGCACGCCGTGGTCGAACCCGATGTCTGCAAAGCCCAGCGCAAACGGGTCGCTGGCGACTGCGGCGATGATCGCGAGATTCGACTGCAGCGGCTCCCACGTCGGCTTGTCAAACCAGATGTTCGCCTGGCGCATCAGGATCATGCCGCCACGCGTGCTCTTCTTCGGACCGACGAGTCGAATCGGCCCCTCGTACGGCGTCCCCAGCTCGCGCCAATCGGTCAGCTTGCGCTGAAACAGCAGCTCCAGGTGCCCCGCGTACAGGCTGTCAAGCGGGTTGTCCGGGTGCACATACAGGCCGTAGCCGTAGAACGCGACGCGATAGCCTTTCAACCCGTGCTCGTCGAACTCGGCATACTCGCGGGGCGTGATCATGCGGTCGGTGCAGGCGATATCACACTTGCCATCGCGCAGGTTCTGAAACCCGTGCTGCGAGAGATACACCGGGCCGACCTGCTCCACTTTGAAGCGGCATTCCTCGGCGTTGCCCAGCCACGAGGCCACCAGTTCAGTGGGAATCTGAGCCCCCGCCAGACGAATTCCGAACGCCGGCCGCGGCGGAGCGGTGCGACAACCGCCCATTGCAAGCAAGAGCATGCCAACGACTAGTACTGAAGCGGCGACAGTCAGCAGCCCCGGAGGGGCGTTAGTCAGTAGCCGGGGGCGTGAGCCCCCGGAACTCGTCCCTCCATCGATCTTAGCCCCGGAGGGGCGCCGCAGGTGCGCGCGCGTGCCACTGGCGGCTTGTCCGCCAGTGCGGGCCCGACTCCGAGCACGAGCATCCGATTCGCGCCCCCACCGCTGAAGCGGTGGGCCACCCGTCCATTCGCGTCCCCACCGCGGAAGCGGTGGGCCACCCGTTCGTGCGAAGAGTCGTTTTACGCCCAAGCTCGCTGCGCGTAAACTGCCCTGGTTTTCAGGCTCACACGCGAAGGAAGCCGCGCGATGGCGATTGCGACGACGGTAGCGGAACTGTCCAAACATGTCGGGCAAACCGTAACACTATCCGGGTGGCTCTACAACAGCCGCTCCGGCGGCAAGCTGGTCTTCCTGATCCTGCGTGACGGGACCGGGCTGTGCCAGTGCGTCATCGAGAAGACCGACGCCAAGGCTGACAACTTCCAGACCGCCAAACGCCTGGGACAGGAGTCTTCGCTGATCGTCGAGGGCGAGGTTCGGGCCGACGAGCGCGCCGTGGGCGGCTACGAGCTGCTCGTCCGCAACCTCCGCGTCGTCCAGGACGTCGAGGGCTACCCGATCTCACTCAAAGCTCACGGCATCGACTTCCTGATGAAGCATCGCCACCTCTGGTTTCGCTCGCAGCGCCAATGGGCGGTCATGCGTATCCGCGCGACCCTCATCAAAGCCATCCGCGACTACTTCGACAGCCGTGGCTTCATCCTGATCGACACGCCGATCTTCGCCCCCTCGGTCGGGGAAGAGGCCCAGACGTTGTTTGAGGTCGATTACTTCGGCGACCCGGTCTATCTCGCCCAGACCGGGCAACTCTACGTCGAGTCCGCCATGATGGCCCACCGCAAAGTCTACTGCTTCGGGCCGACCTTCCGGGCGGAGAAGAGCAAGACCCGCCGGCATTTGACCGAGTTCTGGATGGTCGAGCCGGAGATCGCGTATGCCGACCTCGACGACGTAATCGAGCTGGCCGAGGACTTCACCTACGAGATTGTGCGGCACGTGCTGCGCGAACGCCGACCCGAGCTCGAGCTGCTCGAGCGTGACCTCAGCAAACTCGAGCACCTCACCAAGCCGTTTTACCGCCTCACGTACAGCGAGGCGGTCGAGCTACTACACAGTGACAAGCCGAAGGCGCTCTTGGAAAACGATCGAAAAGAAAAGGGGGCCCGGATCGAGGAGCTCCAAGCGCTCATCCGCGACAAGACGGCCCGGATGGAGGGCGAGGGTGTCAAGCAGTGGAAGCAGGACAAGCTCGGTGGCGAGCTGATCGAGCATCGCGAGGAGCTCTCCGACCTTCAGACGGAGGTTGCCAACGTCGATCACCACATCGAACTGGCGGCGAACTTCAAGTGGGGCTCCGATCTCGGTGGGTCCGACGAGACGATTATCGCCCGGCTTTACTACAAGCCGGTCTTCGTCACGCACTACCCCCGGGGCTGCAAGGCCTTTTACATGAAACGCAACGCCGACGATCCACGCGTCGTCAATAACCTCGACCTGCTCGCCCCCGAGGGCTACGGCGAGATCATCGGCGGCTCACAGCGCGAGGACGACCTCGACCTGCTGCTCGAGCAGATGAAAGTGGACGGCCTCGAAACCGAGCCCTACGAGTGGTACCTCGACCTCCGCCGCTACGGCACCGTCCCGCACGGCGGCTTTGGCCTCGGCCTCGAACGCACCGTCGCGTGGATCTGCGGCCTCAAACACATCCGCGAAACGATCCCCTTCGCCCGCATGACGGGCCGAATCTACCCGTAACAGAACCGGTGTGGCACCGGCGTCCCGCCGGTGGCGTGGCACGTGCAGTCATTGGAGGTCGAGAGCGTGTCCACGCCCGGCGCGCAGACGCTGGGCTTGGTCTTCCCCGGGGGATAGGGCCAGTCGTAGTAGGGCGGGACGGTCTGCCACGAAGTCGTTCTCTTCCTGGCTCGTAACCGTTGCGAGGTGTCCGTCCTTGCAGGTCGCCAGCGCCCCGGATTCGTCCTAGGTGTATTCGCCCGCGTCGCAATGAATCAGATCATGGAAGTGTTCATTGGCCCCTTCGGCAACAGGCCATTCCACGAGTTGAGCCTGCGCGGATGCGAGTGACAGGGCCACAGTTGCTGAAAACACGGCGACTGTTGCAGTGTGGGCCCGAGCGGACATCGCTCACTCCTCCTGAGCGCTCAAGACATGCTCGTTTCCCCACATGTCGCCACTGACGTGGGCGCGTGCGACGAGGTCCGCGCAGCATGCTCAGTCCGGCTCTGATGGGCAAGATAGGCTAGGCGATTCTGCTGCTTGTCACGCCCAGATTCGGCATGTCATCCCGGCGTCACTGATGATAGGTCACGAGAGGTTGATGTCGGTAGACCTCAAGCCCTTGTTCGAGAAGGGTGGTGTTCGCTGCGTATCCAGGCTGCCTGGACACTGTGCGGCCAAGGGCCTCGCAAGCGACGATTCGCCGGTCACACCTCGCTGATCATCGCGCTCGGCTTGTCGGCCGCCAGGCGGTCACGCAGACGACGTAGCGTCTGGCGCTGTTTTTTGAGGTCGTCCTTGTAGTCGTAGGTCATGGTTCGGCGGATCTCGGGGCCGATCTCGCGCAGGGCGGAGTCGACCAGTTGGGTGAGCAGATCGCGTTCCTGCTGGGTCAGCTCGACGCTCATGCTGAACCTCCTGGCTCCCATAAGTTATTATAGCACAGGAAGTTGCCGCGGGTTGCGAAACTCGCGATTCTGCCTCCCGAGGCCGGCCAGCGGCCGCGCAGAGCGGGGCCGAGCGCTTGCGCAGACGCGGGGGATCCGCGCGGGAGAAAACCTCGCGAAACTGGACCGAAGGCCTCCAGGTTGGCCGCCTCTTGGCCGATAGCAGCGGTATCACTGGTCCTCGCCAACCAGTTCCCTAATGTCCTTAGTCGGAAGGGCCCGCGGCTGTCCCACTCGGCCGCGGGTCCCGGCTTTTGCCGCCGGCGCAAACCCGGTCCCCTTTTTCAACAGCCTCCCGGTGTGCGATTGGCTATGCCCTCGGCGAAGTCTTCCCCGGTGCCGGAAGCGGCAAACGAGCTGGCCGCGCGAGGCATCGGGCTGCTCAGACGATCTGACGCTGAGCATGCACGTTTCACGTGAACCGGCGGTCTGCCGATTCGTCTGATTCGTCAGGCGTCGCGTCCGCTGGTTAGTAGGCTTGCAGGAGAATCCCCGGTATCTCCTTGCCATCGTCGGTCTTGTACGTGTCTTTCCCAACGATTTCCGCCACGATGAAGCCCTTTCTCTGCTTGGCGCCATCCGACTTGATGAGTATCGATCGCTCTTTCAGCGTGCGGAGCTTCAGCAGCTCAACCTCCTGGCCGTCGATCCGCACTTTGCTACTGACGCCGGGCAGATTGAACGCGCCGACCTTCCCGGCCGGATCGTCTTCGTAGAGCAGCTTCAGGCTCGCAATGCGCAGGGCGCGACCGTGGCGATCGATCAGCACGTCGAGCTCTTCGATGATCTTCCCGGCTTTCTGCGCGACCGATTCATTCTCTTTGATCAGCGCTTCGTGCTCGCGGTACACCTTCACGAAGCCGATGTACGCCACGAGCATCTCGAATGCTTCCGGCTCGATCTGCTCGTCGTACTTCTCCAGCCGGTTGGCCAGGTCGAATCGGGCGGCCTCGTCTTTGGAAACGCCCGCTTTCTCGGCTTTGCGTTCCAGATGTTGCCGATGTTCCAGGCGCTTGTATTCCGACATCAGGAATGCCCCGCCGCCCTCGTGCGGCGGGCGGAAGACTACCACCTTCTCCAGCTTTTCCTTGGCCGCGGAGAGCTCTTTCTTGGCATCTTCGATCGTGATCTCCTGCGCCTGGCACGCGGCAGGCGCCAGAAGCAGGAGCACCAGCGCTACGATCCTTGTCATGCGGCACCTCCTGCCGCCACGGAGCGGCGCTTCGAGGCTCCCGCGGCAGTAAGTGAGATAAGTAGGCGGCGATCGACGCCCGTTCGTCGTCGCTTCTGTTGATTATAAGCACGTTCGGCGGCATTCGGGAGGTTTTATCTTCAGCAGGCGCCGTCCCGCGCAAACGAACGGGCTCGCGCTCGTTGTCAAACGCGGGCCCGGGAGTTAACGCGATCAGGTCGGCATCAACGCGACGTGTGCCGCCGATCAGTCGCCGCGACCGTAGATGACGTACACCTCGCCGGCATTCGTTACGCCGTCGTACACCTCGTCATGTACGTCGGCCAACATCGCGCTGATCGCATAATCCGCCTTCCCGTCGCCGTTGACATCGCCGATCCCCGCTACGCCCTTCGAGTAGACGGTCACGGGCACCTGATCGGGGTTCAGGTAGATTGGATTCTCGGCGTTGGGGAACGCGATCGAGCCGCCGCCAAGGTAGTCGTTCTCGTCGCGCCCGAGGAACCTGACCCCCTGGCATTCGACGCTCCCGACCTGGGCAAGGCTGAAGGTCTGCCCACCCGTATAGTCCTCGGAGCCGTAAATCAGATAAACGATGCCCTGGTTGGCGGTCCCAGCACCCGGAGCGGCGATGAGGATGTCGCCGAAACCGTCGTTGTCGACGTCGCCGATGCCGGCGACGTTCGCACCGGCCATGTCGCCGGGGGCTTCGCCGACAAAGCGGATCGCGTGCAGCGAGTTGACGATGGCGTCAGGCGTCCACCCGCCGAACGCGTCGACCCCGTCGGGGTCGCCGGGGATGGGGCCATCATCGGTGATCGGTCCGGGGCTTCGCAGATCCTCGGAACCGAAGATAACGAGCACCTCGCCGCTGTTGCTGCTATCACCCTCGTTGCCGACCACCACATCGGCGTACTCGTCACCGTTAAAGCTGGGCCGGCGTTCCGGGTTACCAAGCGGGAGCGAGTTTCCGACCTTGCCGAAGGCCCAGCCGAGTTGGTCGTTGCCATCGGCACCCTTGAGCAGCACACCGTCGACCCGGTCGGGGTCGGCGCGACGGAAGCCGACGCGCTCGAGGAGAATGTCGTTCGCAGTCTGGAAGCCCGTGGGACGTCCGTAGACGACGAAGACACCGCCGACCGTTGGGCTGGCGGGGTCGGAGAAGTCGGTCCGCAGCTGGGTTGATCCGACGGCAAAGTCCATGATGCCGTCATCGTTGACGTCGCCCAGCGCCCGGACGTGCCCGAGTTGGGCGCCCTGGTGGGGACCGACGATCTGAGGCGTGCGGTCGACATAGTACTCCACCGACTCGACGGCCACGAACCCGCCGTAGACACCGGAGTTGACGGGGGCGTCGGCTTGGAGCCAGCCCCGGGCAACCTGGTCGTCAACGGAGCAGCGCGAGGCGACCGAGTGGCTGTACTCTATGATCTGGTCGTTTCGGTCAAGCTGGTGGCCTTCGGGCGGCTCAGTCACGATCAGCGTTCCGGGAGCGCCCGCCCAGTGCTGATCGCGACCGCGGATCGAGCCAACATCCTCGATCACGTAGTTGTGCGGAACCGGCATTGTCCAGTCAGTGCGGTCGGGAGCCTCGACGTCCACGTACGGCCAGGCGATCGGCTCGTTAGGCTCGATCTCATCCTCGGGATCGGGATCAGGCAGGAAGCGCGTGCCCGGCTCGATCCAGAGCTGCGTGTATGAGGTCGACGAGCCCGGGTACGGACGCGCGTCGGTTCGCATCAGGTACACCACGCCGGAATCATCACGGGTGAGCGTGGGCAACTCGGAGACGTCGTCGCCGGCGACCGCGTCGCCTCGGATGGCCGTATGCCGCGGGGAGCCGATGTAGAGCCAGGTGCCATCGCTGCCGATTGTCGTTCCGAAGTGGTCGTCCACGCGCTGGCCCAGCACGCGTGCGCCGATCAGGTCGCGTTCCGAGTCTACATGGGGCGTTGCCCGCCCGTAGAAGCCGGTCCAGATGCTGTCCTGGTTCCCATTCCAGCCCGAGCCGATCGGGTCGCCCGGGAAGAAGTAGTCGCCATGCCAGCTCGGATTCGAGCCGTCCGCCCCAACACACGTCTGTGTGAGCGTATCGATGTCCGTAAAGGGGAAGCAGAAGTAGTCGCCGTCGATGCCCCAGCGATACCAGCGGTTGCTGAGAACGCAGTTCCCCCCGCAGGCGTCGTCGACGGGCGCGACCCGCGCATCCAGGTCGCTGATCCAGAGGCCAATCCAGTTGAAGTTTGAGAGCGGCGGACAGGTGGTGGGGTCGTCGAACGGGCGTCCGGTGAACTCGTTCTCGAAACCACCCGGCCCCTGGTTGGTCATAATGACGTCCCAGAGCAAGGTCACCTCGTCATATTCGGTTTCCTCGCCGTCGCACATGGTGGTCTTCGCTTCCACATTGTCGTCCTTGAGGTACGGGACGAACTCCGGGAAACCCATCCCCGACGAACCGCCCTCTTTCGAACCGAACATCTGGCCCACCTCGTGAAGATCCATCAGGCGGTCGAACTTGCGGTTCTGACGGTCCGGGTCCTTCAGGATGTCGTTGTGGCTCGAGACGATCACGACGCCGCCTCGCGCGAACTGCGTTTGGTTCGGGGTCCATTCGCCGGTGCTGTAGTCGAACGCATCGAATTCGGCCGCTCCCATCCAGCCGCGGTCGGGGCGCAGGTCGGGCTCTTGGACCGCGGCGGCATCGTTTTGCAGGCTAACGGACTCGATCCGCGGAAAGCTGAAGACGATCTCGGGCAGATCGTCGCCATCCATGTCGGCGATCGTGGTGACGTCGGAGATTCCCTCTGTCCACGCAATACTCCGCGCCGGGTGGTAGTCGGGGTCATTCGGGTCAAGCGGAGGGGCGACGGCAATGGGCGTGCGAATGCCGGCGAACGGAAGCCCGGGGATGTCCGTGCCGACGGTGTTCAGCGAGTCTTCTACTCCCGTCAGCCCCTGCGGGGAGCCGTAAATCATATACGCCTCGCCGAAGCCGACACCGTTGTGGCTGACGGCGTAGGGTTTGCCAAATCGGGAGACGATGACGAATTCGTCGTCGTTATCGCCGTCAATGTCGGGCACGCCGACCATCGCGCTGCCGGCCAGGTCGTTGAAATTGAAACCTTCCAGAATCGCGCCATGGTTCTGCTCGGCGAGATCGTTCAGATCGTACTCGCCGATCAAGCGGCTCGTGATCGCTAGGCGTGAGTAGGTGCCGGGCGCCGTCCCCGGGGCGTAGAACCTCTCCGCGGGCTCGACATCGTCAGAAACGATCACGTAGTAGTAGTACGTTCCTGCCGGGTAGATCGCCAGCGTCAGCGGGCTCGGAGGCGTCCGTACGCCGGAGTCGGCTGGGAGGTCCGTCTCCGGTACCAGCTGAAACTCGGTTCCGTTTTCCGGAGTCAAGTCCATGTCGAGCAGGACCCGCCAGGTGTGTGGCGAGTTGTCGCTCGTCTGGAGGTTGACGGTCCAGGTCGTATCGCGGTTGACCAGATGGTCTTCCACGTCAAGCTGGTCCTGCGTGGGGCCGGCGCCCACCCAGGTAACGGTCGGTGCAATGCCGTCGATCGTGATCGTCGCCGTAGCGTAAGCTTCGATGACGTCGTTCGACACCGTGGTTGCTCGCGCGCCGAGCACGAACCGCCCGAAGCTGTTGTTCAGCAGGTTGTTGGTGACGACGGTGGTGGTGTCGAAGGCCCAGGTGTTGGCCCCGGCCGAGATGGCCAGCGACTGCGTGTAAACCGGAGCGCCGTCCGGCTGGGCATCCGCGTTGTCATCGCGGGCCAGTAACAATCGCCCACCGTTCACCGCGCCGGTGAAGTCGATCAGGGTGAATTCCAGGTTGATGATCGTGCCTTGCGCGGCGCGAGGCGGGGCGGCGACTGCGATGTCGTCCGTGGGCTGCCCGATCGAGATCATGACCAGACCGGGTTCACCTGCTCCGCCATCGTCATCCCCTCCCCCGCCGCCGCCCGGCCCAGTCGGGACGGTGCCGTCGGAATCCGACGTGGTCGTATCGTCGTCGAGGATTGGCGGCTCGATCGGCCGTGGCAGGCCATTATCGGTCGTGGGCACGTCGGGCTGCGCAGCTTGGCCCTCCTCTTCCGACGGTGGGGCGGTTGGCGTCTGTGGGGCTGGACAGCCGGCGACTGACATGATAGACAGCAGCCCGGCCGCCACGAGAAGAGAGAACACCGATGGCTTCAGGAAACGTTTGCTCATCAGACTGCTACCTCCGTCGGGTAGGTAAATTCGCAACAGGCTTCGCGCGACGAGAGCCCCCTGCCCAACGCTCCCGTCAACCTTACTCTAGATGTTTGAAGGTGTCGCGTCAATGCTTAGCATATCCACTCAAGTGCGGCGTCGGATGGCACGGGCCGGCACCGCTTACTCCGATGACGGCAACGACTTATAATCTGTGACCACTGACGCCGTACCCCGGCCGACCGGCCGGCTTGGGACCTGACCAGCGGCCACCCCCGGCCGCCCTGTGGGACGTGAAATAATGAGTACGATTCGACCGTTGTCAGCCATCCGATACGCCACCGACGCGACTTCGCGCGACCTCTCGACCCGGCTCGCACCCCCGTACGACGTGGTCGACGCGGCAGACCAGGCGGCCCTGCTCGGCGCGGATCCGCGGAACTTCGTCAAAGTCGACCTGCCGCACATCCCCCCCAAGTTCGCCGGGCCACCCGAGGCTTATGAAACCTCTCGTCGCCAGATCGAGGAATGGCTCGCCGACGGCACGATGGTGAGGGATGCCCAGTCGGCCTGCTATGTCTACCACCAGGCTTACGCCTACAACGGCGTCGATTACGTGCGCAAGATGTTCTTCGCATGCCTGCGGATCGAACCCTTTGGTGCCGGGAGCGTTTTCCCACACGAGCGGACGTTCGGCGGCCCGAAAGAGGATCGCCTCTGCCTGACGAAGGCGACGGCGGCCAATCTGAGCCCGATCTTTGGGCTCTATCAGGATGCCGACAATGCCGTGGCGGCCCGTTTTGAGAAATCGCTTACCGCGGACCCGCTTGCGGTCGGGACGCTAGGCGGCGTTGAGAACCGGATGTGGGCCGTGACCGATCCCGACACGATCGCCGAGGTAACCGCGCTGATGGCCGACAAACCGATCTACATCGCGGACGGACACCACCGTTACGGCACCGCCGGCCTCTATCGCGATTGGCTGACCGAGCAGCAGGGCCCGTTGCCTGAGGATCACCCCGCAAACTTCGTGCTGTGTGTCTTCTGTGCGATGGAGGATCCCGGGCTGCTGATCCTGCCCACGCACCGCGTGCTGCCGGGCGTCACCGTCGGTCGCGAAACGCTTCGCGCGGACGAACGAATCGAGGTCGCTCGGTTGACGGTGGAAGGCGCCGAGGAAATCCCCGCGGCCCTGGCCGAGTTCGGTCCACAAGCACTCGCGGTCTACAACGCGGCCGACAAGAACTACCTCATGGTTCGGCCGAAGCAGGCCGAGATCCTGAAGGAGTTCGAGCCTGACCGCGCGGATGCCTGGCGGGCGCTGGGCCTCGCATTTTTGCACGCCTACCTGTTCGACCGCAAGGTCACGCCCGAGCTATGCGAGGGCCAGGCCCCCGAGATTCGCTACATCAAGGCCGTCCAAGCCGCGGTCGACGAAGCCCGCGCATCGGACGGAACCGCGTTCCTGATGCAGGCGACCACCATGGAAGAATTGCGGAGTGTTTGTCAGGCCGGCGAAGTGATGCCCCAGAAGAGCACGTACTTCCACCCCAAGCTCGCCAGCGGTCTCGTCATCAACCCGCTGACCCAGTGAATGCGGGGCTTCGTGGTGTTCCGTGTAGCTGAAACGGGGGCCCCTGGTACGGTCAACCAGTTCCCCCGCGGAGCCCGGTGGCGAACCTGCAAAACGAGCGCGGGCAGGCGCCAACGCCTGCCCGTGCTACCGTTAACTCCCCCACACTATGGTTCCGGTCGCGAGTCGCCACGCCGCGATTACGCGGGGGCGAACTCGGCGCTTGGCTCGGCGGCCTTCTCGCCGGACAGCAGATGGACGAAGCGGTCCAGCCCGGCCTGGAATACGCTCTGTGCCCAGTCCTTGGTCAGATCGCTTACACGGCCGACGGACTTTTCGAGAATCGGCTCGTTGCCCGGCGCGAACGTCTCGGTGCGCAGCTCCAACTCGTCCACCCCCGAGAAGCGGAGGATTATCAGCAGGTAGGCGTTCTCCGCCAGCTCGCACTTGAACGACCGCCGACACTGCTCGTTCACCGGCATCGAGACCTTGAACTCGTTGTCGCGCAGGAAGTCCGACAGACCATCAAAGACCGGCACGACGAACCGCTCCAGGGCGTCTTCGAATTGCCGTACGCGCTTGGCTTGGGCCTGATGCAGCTTGTCCAGGAAGGAGCGTTTCCAGCTATCCACGGTTAGTTCTCCATTCTCGTTGCTGGGATCCGTGGTCCGACGGTCCACCCTTCAGACGCAGGTTCTCCCTGGTTCGGTCCCCGTTCATTAGAGAAGTGTACGAAACGTTTCCCGCCGCGGCGCACTCGCCGGGTTTCTTTACCCGCCGCGCCGGCCGATAATTTCCTGGTTGGGTCGGCCGCGAATTCGGGGTAAAAAACACGTCAGGCTGCAAAGTCCGACGGCAAGAATGAGGATGCTCTATGGCGCGCTTGACCAAGATCTACACTCGCACCGGCGACGACGGGACCACGGCTCTGGGAAGCGGTGAGCGCATTCCCAAAACGTCGCCACGCATCGCCGCTTACGGCACCGTCGATGAGTTGAACGCGCAGCTTGGCGTCGTGCTGGCAGCAAATCCCGCTGCGGAACTGGTCGAACCGCTGCTGCGAATCCAGAACGAGCTGTTTCACCTCGGCGGGCAACTGTCCACGCCAGAATCGGCCGGCGCCAAGGTGCCCGGTCCCAAGATCGAAGCACGCCACGTTACCGAGCTCGAGAAGCTGATCGACGAGTTCAATCAGAAGCTGAAACCGTTGAAGAACCTCGTCCTGCCCGGCGGTCACGTCGCCGCCGCCCACTTGCACGTTGCCCGCACGGTCTGCCGGCGTGCGGAACGAGTCGCGGTCGGACTGGCGGAGAAGGAGCCGATCGGCGAGCACCTGGTCCCTTATCTCAACCGGCTCTCCGACCTGCTATTCGTGATGGCCCGCTACCAGAACAAAGTGGCCGGCGTGGAAGAGCCGTTGTGGGACAGCCACGCGTAGCCGGACTCCCGAGCCGACCCCTGCTGGCGCGAGGCGCCGGGTGTGAGGCACCGGTGACGCCGGACCGGTTCGATCAGCTCGTGATCCGGTTCAGCAGCGAGCCGACGACCATGCCGAACGTCGTGTACCGGACGAGGATGATTGCAACCGCGATCAGGCCGATGAGTTGCGTGCTGGCGAACAGGGCCAGGGCGTTGCGCCGATTCAGTCGCAAATAGCGGTGCAGCGCCGTCCACAAAAACGGCCACCACCACACCAGGTTGAAGTACAGCACGACCGCCAGAAGGACCGGCAGGATCCGCCCCGGAATGCGCATGGCATTCCCTCCGGCTTGTTCCGTGGTATTCCATGCAGTCCGGGCGCGCGCAGTTCGGAACCGGAGAAGAGGGCCGCCGGATGCAGATGCAGGCAATGCAGATCACGGCACTCGGCGCGCCGATGGAGTTGCGCCGGGTGGCGCGGCCCGAGCCCGGACCGGGAGAAGTGCTGCTGCGGGTGCGCGCCTGCGG
>CAZDTB010000045.1:15071-16460 GCA_964508075.1 uncultured Planctomycetales bacterium | reverse complement strand
ATCGGCCAGTTCGGGCCCGCGTACCAGCGAATGCTCGAAGGCGATTCGCACGCCGGGGACGGCGTCCAGCGCCTCGACCAGCCCGTCGACGAAACGCTCACGCATGCCGACGAAATCGACGGCGAACGGGTTCTCGTAGCCGTCGATGCCGGGCCAGATGATGACGAACTCGGTTTCAAGCTCCTGGCTCAGCCGCAGTGTCGCCTTCGTGCGCTCGATGGCGGTTTTGCGCTTGTCGGGCAGGGGGTTGCTGAGCGAGCCCCACTCGAAGCCCTCGTCCCAGAACAGCAGCGGGGCGATGGTGATCAGCCTGATGCCGGTGTCGGCGCAAAACTTCTGCCAGAGCTCGAGGTTGTCCTCGCTGACCTCGTTGGGGTAGTGGGCTTCGAGCGCGCCGAGGCCGTAGTCCTTGAGGCCGGCGGCTATCTCGAGGCGCCGCTCGATGTCGATCTCGGGGGCGTACTTGTCGTGGAAGCGGCTGTTGGGTGGCGAGAAGTACCAGATTCCGGCGGAGAACTTCAGCTCCAGCTCGAAGGAGTTAAGGTGTGCGAGCAGCTCACTGGGGCTGCGGCGGATGGCCTGCTGACGAAGATCACGAAGTGCCATGTCTGGTTCCTTTCCACAGGTTCGGGATCTTTGCGGCATCGGCCGCCAGTCGATGATCCCGCAGGTTTGACGGTCTGCCTCAGAAGACTAATGGAATCGTCTGAGTCTATTGTCCGACACGGATTCTAACGCGTGGCGGGCTGGGACTGAATAGCGGGCACTCGGTTCGGCTTGGGCCGGGGTGCCAGACTCGTCCGCTGGCAGCGCAAGCGGGCCATCACGTTTCGCACCCCGGGCTTTTTTCAGGTCACTCGGCGTGGGGATCGTCCACACACTCAACGCTGGGGGGCGGGGCTGGAAACATTTCGGCGGGGCAGCTATGCTCGCAGGTGCTTGGCCCTGGAATTCAGGGAGGTTTCGTGGCTCAGAACCCGATCGCAGTGTTCGATTCCGGCCTGGGCGGGCTGTCGGTGGTGCGCGAGCTTCGCCGGCTGCTGCCCACCGAGGACCTCGTGTACTTCGGGGACACGGCCCGGGTGCCGTATGGGATCAAGTCGCGTCGGACGGTGGCGAAGTTCGCGTTGGAGGACGCCCGGTTCCTGCTCCGATTTGATCCGAAGCTGATGGTGGCGGCGTGCAATACAGCCAGCGCGCTGGCGATGGATGAACTGGAGGAGCAGCTCCCGGTGCCGGTGGTCGGCGTGGTCAAGCCGGGGGCACGGGCCGCGGTGCAGTTGGCCGAAGGCGCGCCGGTCGCCGTCATCGGGACCGAGGCGACGGTCTCCAGCGGGGCCTACACCGCCGCCATCCGCTCACTGGCGGCACAGGTGGAAGTGATCGCGC
>CAZDTB010000045.1:0-15061 GCA_964508075.1 uncultured Planctomycetales bacterium | reverse complement strand
CTGTCCGCTGTTCGTGCCACTCGTGGAGGAAGGCCGCGGCTCGGACGATCCGATCGTGAAACTGGCAGTGGAGACGTATTTGGCGCCGCTGCGTGAGGCAGGCGTGCACGTGATCGTATTGGGCTGCACGCACTATCCGTTGTTGCGTGAGGCGATCACGGCGTATCTGGGACGCGAGGTCCATCTCGTCGAGAGTGGCCGCGAGACCGCCCAGGCGGTATACGAGGTGTTGCAGCGGGCGGACAGCTTGTGTGAGCTAGATCGAACCGGTAGCTTGCAGTGCTACGTGAGCGATAATCCGACGCGGTTTCGCCGGATCGGCTCACGTTTCCTCAATCAAGAAATTGAGCATGTTGAACTGGTTGAGCCGGAACAGTACATCGCGTCGGCCGTCAGCGACCGCAAGAAGGATTAGCGCGTGCTCCCTGGTGGGCGTGCTGGTCACCAGCGGGTGTGGGGTCTTGCTCGCGCCGGCGAGCGGCTGTAGCAAAGGGGGGTTCAAAACTACGCTGGACACGTCGATCAAGAAGCTCTTCACGCCAAAGCGCACGCCCCAGCAGTACATGCTGATCGCGGTGTCGGACGCGGATCCGGACCTGCGGCGTGACGCGGTGGCCAAGGTTGCCGAAAGCAAGAAGTATGACGAGGAATGGGCGATCAAGGGTTTCATCGCGATCGCGCTGCTCGAAAGCGACCCGCAGGCGCGCTGCGTGGCTCTGCGCGGCCTGGGCCGTTCGGGGGATCCACGGGCGGCGGAAACCTGCGTGAAGATCCTGAACCATCGCCAGCATCCGCCGGCCGAGGTTCACCCGCCGGGCGATCTCTGCCGCTGGGATGCGGCCGAGGCGCTGGCGGAGTTGTCCGCGGGCCCCCTGTCGGACGAGTTGCGAGCCCAAGTGCTGGAAACGCTATTGGATAGACTGAGGGGTGATCCGGATCGGCACGTGCGGATGGCCGCGGCCCGGGGGTTGCAGCACTTCTCCGATCCTGCCGCCGTACGTGGGCTGATCGACGGGTTGCGCGACGAGGACTTCGCCGTCGTGCACCGCTGCGAGCATTCGCTGGCGTGGCTGACGGGCGTGACGCACGATTGTGATCCGTACCTCTGGGAGCAGTGGTTCGAGGCTCATCAGGAGGATGTGTTCGCGCAGGGCGGCGAGCTGCCCGAGTCGCGCCAGCCGCCATACGAAGGCTGGTGGGGTAAGTCTTCGTACAAGACGAAGCAGTTCTTTCAGTGGATCTTTCCGGGCCGCAAGGAGAAATAGAGGTAGCGGGCTCCTCTGCTCCGGCAAGGTTCCGGTGGAGTCGCGTTGGCTGCGGGCGGGCGGCGACACCCGGTGAGTGAAGGCCGCGCGGGCTGAAGCCCGCAGCTCTGTGAAATCTCACCCGTCGTTGGCAGGAGACACTTTGCGAGCCCTGGTTGTGGACCAAGCCAAGCCGGGGCGGGTGGCCCTGGTTACGGATTATCCCGACCCGGCGCCTGGGCCGGACGAAGTGCTCGTGCGGGTCGACCTGGCCGGCATCTGCTCGACCGATCTCGAGATCCTGCGCGGGTACATGAACTACTCGGGGGTGCTCGGGCACGAATTCGTCGGAACCGTGGTGCGTGGGTCGGACGCGCTCAAGGGGCAGCGCGTGGTTGCGGAGATCAACTGCGTCGGGCCGGGGTCGGCGGCGCAGGACGCCGACGCACGCAAGCACGCCCGCGACCAAACCGTGCTGGGGATTGCCGGTCGCGACGGGGCGTTTGCTGAATACCTGGTCGTCCCGGCCGAGAACTGCCACGTGGTCCCGAACGAGGTCAGCGATCGGCAGGCGGTATTCACCGAGCCGCTCGCGGCGGCGTGTCAGGTCGTCAAGGACCATCCCGTTCGGCCTGATACGCGCGTGGCCGTCCTGGGGACCGGGCGCTTGGGAATCCTCTGTGGGCAAGTACTGGCGGCGCGGGGTTGCCGGCTGAGCGTGATCGGGCGCAATGCGGTCACGCTGGCGTTGTGCCGACGGATCGGGCTGCCGACGCAGGACGTCGCAAGCCTGGAGCCGAACGCGGATTACGACCTGGCGGTGGAGTGCACGGGCTCGGCTGACGGGCTGCGACTGGCGCTGCAACTGGTCCGACCGCGCGGAACGATCGTGCTGAAGAGCACGTACGCGCAGGCGCCGGACGTCGACCTGTCGCCGATTGTCATCCACGAGATCGTGGTAGCGGGCAATCGCTGCGGACCGTTTTCGGAGGCGCTGCGGCTGCTGAGTGAGAAGCGCGTGCGGGTGGACGAGATGGTCAGCGGCGTGTTTCCGCTCGCGCGGGCGACCGAGGCGTTCACGGCCGCTCGCGATCCGCAAAACCTCAAGATTCTGTTTGAGCCGGGTACGTCCTGATGCATTTCTTCGACGTGGAGGGAAAACGTTACGCGCAGTTTGAGCGTTTGCGGCACGAACCGGGGCTGACGCACGTGTTTTCGACGCGGCCGTTGGACGTTTCGGTGCGGGGTGGCGGACGGGTGGGCGAGTGCGCGGCGCGGCGGCGGCAGATGCTGATCGACTTCGGCCGCGATCCGGAGCACCTGTGCTGCTGCGAGCAGGTGCACGAGACACGGGTGGCGATGGTCGCGGAGGCGCGCGGACCGCAATGGCTGGAGGGCTTCGACGCGGTCGTGACGAACGTGCCGCGCGTGTCGCTGATGACGTTTTCGGCCGATTGCCCGCTGGTGCTGGTGTACGACCGGGCACGGGGTGTCGTTGGGATGGCGCACGCGAGTTGGCGCTGTGCGGTCGCGATGCTGCCGCAACGGCTGGTGGAGACCATGCAGCGACGGTTCGGATGCGAGCCGGCGACGCTGCGGGTCGGCATTGGACCGTCGGCCGGTCCGGAGCAGTACGAGGTCAAGGACGACGTTTACCGCGCGGCGGCGGAGTTGCCCGACCGGTCGCGTCTGTTCAGGACGCGTGGCGGGCGTCTCTATTTCGACCTCTGGGAGGCGAACCGGTCGCAACTGGAACTGGTTGGGATTCCGCGGGAAAGCATTGAGATTGCCGGCATCTGCACAATGACGCGGACCGATTTGTTCTATTCATTCCGGCGGGAGGGCGTCGGATGTGGACACTTCTGTCTCATGGCGGGACTGAATGTGCCAGCGGTCGACGACGGCTGAACCAGGTGGTTGAGTACCGTCAGCTTGCCGTACGGCTGGCGACATGCTTCAATGTGCCTGGTCACCCCAGGAGGCATGGTCGATGATCGTACGCACTCTTCGAATCGAATCGGGCTGCATCGTTCTGGCCGGCATCTCGCTGATGCTGCTATCCGGTTGTGGCGGCGATGGCTTCGGGAGCGAGCTTGCCGTGCGGCCCCGCCCACAAGCACTCAAGCTGGATGACGACACGACCTTGCATTTGCCGCAGGATGAGCCCTTCTCGATCGCGCTGGCCCCGAAACAGGCGGCGCCCGGGCTGGGGGGGACGGCCGACGCGGTCACGCACGTGTCGAAGGAAGGCCGCGCGGACGCCAGTGCGCACGTGGAGAACGGCGGGAGTGCGACGGCGGGTTTTCAGCTTGGTCACGCGCTGCGGAACGACTCGGACCGGCTAGTGACTATGCACGTGCGTCTGCGTTGCGAGTACGAGACTGAGGCGCAGGCGACGCCGCCCGGACCGTTGCCGGATGCCAAGGTCGAGCTGAATCTCTACGCCCGCGACGGTCGCAATCGGCTGGTGCGCAGCTTCAACCTGGCGCAGCACTCGACCGAGGAAGGGGCGGCGGCGAGCAAAGATCGCAAGGATATTGATCTCACGTTCCCGCTCGGGGCGCGCGAATGGGTGAGCATTTTCCTGGCGGGGGGCGTGGAGATCGAGACCCCCGAGGGGCACGCGGCCCGTGGGTCGATCAAGCTGAACAAGCTGGAGATGGAAATCACAACGGAAATGGCACCACCCGTTCAGAAGGCAGCCGATGAGCAAGGGTGAGGCGGACAAGGCCGCGAGCCGCATCGCAGCGCTGCGGGCTGAAATCCGCCGACACGACAAGCTCTACTACACCGAAGCGAAACCCGTAATCTCGGACCGGCAGTACGACCGGTTGCTGGACGAGCTGCGCGCGCTCGAGGCCCGGCACCCGGAATTGGTCACCCCTGACTCGCCCACCCAACGCGTGGGTGAGCGCCCCCTGGAAGGCTTCGAGCACGTCCGCCACGAAGTGCCGATGCTGTCCATCGACAACACCTATTCGCCGGACGAATTACGCGACTTTGACGGGCGTGTGCGGCGGGGGCTGGGCCACGGGAAGTACGACTACGTCGTGGACCCCAAGATCGACGGCGTCGCGGTCACGCTGCGCTACGAAGCCGGGCGGCTGGTGCAGGGGGCGACGCGCGGCGACGGGCAGACCGGCGACGACATCACGCAAAACCTGCGAACGATCCGCAGCGTGCCACTGCGTCTGGATGGTGAGCACTGGCCGGACGTGCTGGAGGTGCGCGGCGAGGTGTTCTGGCCGCGGCACGACTTCGACCAGACCAATCGGCGGCGCGAGGCGGCCGGCGAGGAGCCGTTCAAGAACCCCCGCAACGCTACCGCCGGCACACTCAAGCAGCTCGATTCCCATGTCACCGCGCAACGCGGGTTGGCGTTTCAGGCGCACGGCTTCGGCGTGATCGAGCCGATGCCCTCGGGTGTTGCGTTACACGAAGAGCTCTTCGCGCGGCTGCGAAGCTGGGGCGTGCCGACCAGTCCATACGCGCGCTGCTGCGCGGACATAGAGGAGGTCGTCTCGTTCGTCGAGGAGTGGGACACGCAGCGGCAGGAGGTTGACTACGGGACCGACGGGCTGGTCGCCAAGCTTAACCAGCTAGCGTTGCGTGAAACGCTCGGGGCGACGAGCAAGGCGCCGCGCTGGTGCATCGCGTACAAGTATGCTGCCGAGCAGGCTGAGAGCCGCCTGCTTTCCGTTGATTTTCAGGTTGGCAAGCTCGGCACGATCACGCCGGTGGCGAATCTGGAGCCGGTCGAACTGGCGGGCACGACCGTGAAGCGGGCAACGCTGCACAACGCGTGGCATATCGAGCGTCTGCGGCTTCGCGAAGGCGACACGGTCATAGTTGAAAAGGCGGGCGAGATCATCCCACAGGTGATCGGCGTTCTGATGGAAAGGCGAATGGGCAAACCCAGGGCGATCACAATGCCCGAATCTTGTCCTGCCTGCGGCAGACCCGTCGAGTACGACAGACCGAGGAAGGGCGAGTTTGTCTTTCGATGTGAGAACGGCGCATGCGATGATTTTCACAGAGCGGTCGTTCGCAAGACGCGTCGGACGACTTGCGTTCGTTGCGGTGAGCCGGTCGTTGCCAAGGAGACGCTCCCCACGCTGCGCTGTCGTAATCCGAGCTGTCCAGCCCAACTTGTCGAACGGCTGTGTTTCTTCTGTGGTCGCGACCAGATGGACATCGAGGGGCTTGGTGCCGAACTGGTTGAGAAGCTCGTGCTCGGCGGTCTGGTGAAAGGCTACGCTGATTTTTACCAGCTCCGTGGGCAGCGGGGGAAACTGGTCAAACTCGAGTTCGCGCCGGCCGACGAGAAGAGAAAAGTCACGGAGTTTGGAGAACTGAGAACGGATCGGCTGTTGGAAGCGATCGAAAAAAGCAAGAGCCAGCCCCTCGCTCGTGCGCTGGGTGCGCTCAACATCCGGCTGGTCGGCGCGAATACGGCCGAGTTGCTGGCCGAGCACTTCGGCAACATCGACGCGCTGGCGCAAGCGGATGAAGAATCGTTGCGGGAGGTCGAGGGGATTGGGTTTGAAGTGGCCGCCTCGCTGCGGGCGTGGTTCGACAGCGACGCGGGCCGTGGGACGATTGCCGAGCTGAAGTCGGTCGGCGTGAACATGACGCAGCCGCGACGACGAGCAGCCCGGCAGTCGGCGTCGCTCGCGGGCAAGAGCGTGGTCGTCACCGGCACGCTGGAGAGATACTCGCGCAAAGAGATCGAGGATTTGATCAAGCGCCTTGGTGGCAAAACGAGTAGCAGCGTCAGCAAGAAGACCGACTACGTGGTTGCTGGAGAAAGCGCGGGCAGCAAGCTCGCCAAGGCGCAGCAGCTCGGCGTGCCGGTGTTGAGCGAGCGTGAGTTCGAGGAGTTGGTCAAGGGATAACAGCGCTCTCAGCGGACGCGGGGTACGGGTGGGAAGGGATTCCGGCCGGCGTGAGTGCGAGAAAGGATTCTCGCACCAGCGAAAGGATTCTCGCACCAGCGGTTGCAGAGAATCTCACACCAGCGGATTGCCTGCGCCCTCCGAATGGCGTGAGGGCGCCGCGTTAGACTCTACGTCTGTTCCTCCTCCTCTTCGTCCTCCCCTCCGAGTTCCGCGCGGCGGCGCTCCTTCTCCTCCTCTGGGAGTCGTTTGCGGATCCACTTGGACACGCCCTTCCCGACGCCGGTGCCCAGCTCACCCGAGCCACGCCGGAGGGCGGACTTCACCGCGCCCCAGCAGACGGCTTCGCCGACCAAGTCGCCCGAATTACCGTCGAGGAGTTGGACGCGACAGACACATTCCTCCGTACTGCCGGCGACGGACCAGACCGAGCCCTGGAGTCCCGAGCGTCCGGTATAGTGGATAATCCTCCCCGTGACGCGGAGCAGCTTGCCCTCGGGGTAGAAGAGGGCCGACTCGGCGATCGCTTCTGGCGTGCGGTCGTTCACCTCGGCGATCACCTCGGGAGGCATGCGCTCGCCAAGCTCGTTCGTGAACGGGTCGACGCGGATGCTACGGTAAGTTGCCAGGAGGCGGGGGTTGACGACGCTGGTTTCGTAGAACTTGCCCTGGGCGCCCATCACCGTGTAGATGGCCTGCTTGGCCGCCGCGGTGCATCCGCTGAGTGGGGCGAGCAACGTGCCGAGAGCCAGTGCCAGGGCGGGCAGTCACGTGCGGTTCATTCCGATTCCTCTCGATTTCCGTGTGCTGGGGACGTTCAAAAACTCAACCGGGACGGTCGGCTACGCGTGGCAGGTTCACGGAACTCGCCTGCTTCGTCAAGCCGGCATTCAGTGTCGGGGCGCAGGCGGCCGTCCGGGGCAGCCTGGGGCGGTGGGCCGGTTCTGCAGCGACCGGGCCCCGACTCTCCTGGTGATACGGGCCGGGTGCAGGGCGGCGGGTATGATCGGAGTAGCCGGGACTACTGTGCAAGCCGCTCCATTTCGGCCTCGGAGACTTCGTAGTTGCCGTAGACATGCTGCACGTCGTCGTGGTCTTCGAGCTCTTCGAGGAGCTTCATGAGCTTCCCGGCGTTGTTCCCCTCAAGCTTGACGGTTGACGACGGCTCCATCGAGAGCTCGGCGCTCTCGGGCTTGACGTCGGCGTCGGTCAGTGCCTGGCGGACACGGTTGAAATCAGCGGGGGCACATCTCAGCTCGAACACGTCGTCATCCTGCGTGATGTCGTCAACGCCCGCTTCGATCCCGAGCTCGGTCAGCCGGTCTTCATCGGCCTGAGAAGCCTGGACCACGAAGAGGCCGCGCTTGGAGAACATCCAGGCGACGGAATTGGCCGCCCCCAGGCCGCCGCCGTGCTTCTCGAAGATCTTCTTGATCTGAGGTGCGGTCCGGTTGCGGTTGTCGGTCAGTACGGTGCACAGGATGGCGGCGCCGCCGGGACCGTAGCCCTCGAAGACGAGCTCGACGTATTCGGCGCCCTCGAGCCCGCCGGCACCTTTCTTGATGGCGCGTTCGATGGTGTCCTTGGGCATGTTTTCGGCTTTGGCGGCGTCGATGGCGTAGCGGAGGGTGAGGTTGGTTTCCGGGTCGCCGCCGCCCTGGCGGGCCGCGATGATGACGGCCCGGGCGAGCTTGCTCCAGGCGCGGCCGCGGCGGGCGTCGGTGACGGATTTGGCGCGTTTGATGCGTGCCCAGTGCGAATGTCCTGACATGCTCGTACCCGATCCGTTTGCTGGCCAGCGTACCATGTCCGCCGTGGTTGCCCAAGATCGGCGGCGTGAGATCCCAAGTATCAAAATAGCGATTTGGGGCTGTTGAGGCAAGTTTCAAGTGGATGCGGCATTGGTCGACCGGTTGCAGACCGGTTCCACGACTCATCGTCCCGCGGGCGAGTCAGTCGGACAGGCCGACTCTCCACTCCAGGATGCCGGCGCAGAGCTTGTCTTGCAATTGCACCTCGATCCGCAGGCCGTCGGTAGTGACCGGGGCGAATGTCACGCGGTTGATCCGGTCGAGCTCGACGCCGAAGCCCGATGGCTTTGACACATCCCGCCACGTGTCACCGTCGCGGTAGAGCAGCTTCCACGAGGCCGGCACTCGGCATTGGCCTTTGTCCTGGCTGTCGTCGAACCAGTAGACCTCGATGGACCAGACCTTACGTGGAGCGTCAAAGTCGTATTGCACCCACTCCACGCTGCCGCGGCGCGGCCACCACGTGAAGCGCGCCACGCCTCGGCCGCTGGAGTCGGCGGGTTCCTTCCGATCGTGCAGCGCCAGCAACGTGTCTCCACTGTGGCAGTGCGAAGCGCTGGCCGTGACCCAGGAGACGGGGGGCTGTTCGACCAGCGTCAGCGACTCGGGCAGCCAGACGACCATCTCGCCCGGCTCGCGGTTGTCCCAGGCGTAATAGGGGATCGCGGTGAAATCGACCGGCCGAGCGTCCGGCGCGGTCTGGTACAGCTCCTGTTCCCAGCCCTCGCCGGCCGGTGCCACGGCGGTGAGCGCCTGGCCGCGAACGGTTATTACGCCATTGAGCAGGTCCGGGCGATACTCAGCGGTCAGCTCGGCGTCGCGCGGCAGGGCGTAGTTTAGAACGTTGGCCTCGTTGTCCGTCCCTTCCAGGCAATACACGATCGGCCCGCGCTGCAACGCCACCCGTCCGAGATCGGCCTTGACCCGGGGGTCGGCCTGCACGCGCTCGATCGGCATCGGCAGGTCGAGGTCGACGGTGTAGCTGCGCATGCCTTCACAACGCAGGCGTGCGTAGCCGCGCTGCGCGTCAGGGCGGTCAATTGGCTTGCCATTAAGCTTCAGCTTAGCCCCGTGAGACCAGCCGGGAATGCGGAGACAAAGATCGAAGCCCTGGGGGCCGTCCGGCTCGAGCGTCAGCCTCACGCTGCCCTCCCAGGGATAACGCGTCTCCTGCGTGAGTTTGATCGTTCGGTCATCGGTGAGCTTCACGTCGGCGGTTCCGGCGACATACAGGTTGACGTAAATGGTGTCGTCAGCGTGGGCGTACACGTATTGCCCGATCGACGGGATGAAGCGCACGACGTTGCTCGGACAGCAGGCGCAGCGGTACCACGGTTGGCGGTGGTGGCCGCCACGGCTGGCCAGCGGGTTTTCGTAGAAGAACAACCTGCCGTCGAGCGAGATGCCCGAGAGCGCGCCGTTGTAGAGCACTCGTTCCAGCACGTCGGCGTACCTCGCGTCGGCGTACAGCAGGCTCAGCCGGTGGTTCCAGAAGCATAGCGCGATCGCCGCACACGTCTCGCAATAGGCGGTCTCGTTTGGCAGGTCGTAGGCGTCGGTGAAGCCCTCGTTGGATTGCGAGCTGCCGATCCCACCCGTGATGTACATCTTTGCGTTGATCGTGTCGCGCCAGATGCGGTCCATCATGTCGATGTAGCCCTGGTCGCCGGTGATGGCGGCGATGTCCGCCACGCCGCTGTAGAGGTACATGGCGCGGACGGCGTGGCCGACGATCCGGGTGTGCTCGCGGACCGGGGCGTGGTCCTGGCAGTATTCCCCGTAGAGCTTACGGTCGTTGGCGTGGCCGCGCTGCTCGACGAAGAACTCGGCGAGCTTGAGGTAGCGCTGCTCGCCGGTGAGATGGTAGAGCTTGACGAGAGCCAGCTCGATCTCTTCGTGACCGGGGATGTCGAGTTTCCTCCCCGGGCCGAAGACCGTGCCGATGTAGTCGATGAACCGGGTGGCGACGTCGAGCAGGTTGCGTTTGCCGGTCGCCTGGTGGTGGGCGACGGCGGCTTCGAGCAGGTGTCCGGCGCAGTACAGCTCGTGCCGCACGCGGCAATTCGACCAGCGCTCCTCGGCAGGCGTGAGCGTGAAGTAGGTGTTGAGGTAGCCGTCATCCTGCTGGGCGGCGGCGATGCGCGCGATCAAATCGTCGACGTAGGCTTCCAACTTGGGATCGCGCTCGTGCATCAGCGCGTAGGCGGCCCCCTCGATTACCTTGTAAACGTCCGAGTCGTTGAAGAAGTAGCCCTCGAACTTGCCTTCGAGCTTGCCGGCCGCCTTGTCGAAATTGCTCAGGCGGCCGGTCTGCTCGCACTGCTCGAAGCAGTGCGGCAACGTGTTGTCGGCGACGACCTTGAGCTTCGGGGCCCAGAACTCGTCAGCGATGCGGACGTCGGTGAACGGCACCGGTCGCAGCTTCGCGTGCTCTTCCGCCACCGTCATGGCGCTAGCTCCGAGGCTCGTGCAGGTGACGAGCAAGATCCGTGTTCCGATTGTCATTGCCAATCCTCGCCATGGTCTTGATCTCTGTTCGGGACCTGTAGTTTGACCGCCGCCGACGGTCCTGCAAGCGGCCACGTTCCGGACTCTTGTTCCAGCCGGTATTCCGTTCCGCCGTCCAGCGGCTATAGTATTCGGTGGTTGACGGTCGAAACAGGTCCGCGCGCCGGGGCCCGGGGCCCCGCTAGAAAGTGAACGAATGCGCGTACTTCTCATTGGCGACATCGTGGGGCGGCCGGGCAAGCACGCCTGCTCGCAGATCGTTCCGCGGCTGGTGCGTGAGCGTGAGATCGATTTTGTGGTGGCCAACGCCGAGAACGCCGCCGCCGGCAGCGGGCTCACGCCGCAAATGTTTAACAAGCTCCGACATCAAGGCGTCGACTGCTGCACGATGGGTGACCATATCTATCGTCGGCGTGAGATCATCCCTCTGCTGGAGTCGTCGGACCGGATCGTGAAGCCGGCCAATTTCCCGCCCGAGTCCATCGGGCGCGAATACGCCCTGGTGGGATTGGCCAGCGGGGTCCGGGTAGCGGTGATCTCGCTGCTGGGGCGGACGCACATGAACATGCGGGCGGACTGCCCTTTTCACGCCGCCGACCGCGTCCTCGCGCAGCTCCCGTCAGACGTCAAGTTGATCTTCGTGGACGTGCACGCGGAAACGACCAGCGAGAAGGTCGCGCTCGGTTGGTTCCTGAACGGACGCGTGACCGCCGTCGTCGGGACGCATACCCATGTGCAGACGGCGGATGAGCGTGTCCTGCCGGGCGGGACGGCCTACATCACCGACCTCGGGATGACCGGGCCGTACGATTCGGTGCTGGGGCGCGACCGGGACCGCGTGATCAAGTCGCTCGTGACCGGGATGCCTCATCCGTACGACGTTGCGAGCCGCGACGTGCGCCTGTGCGGGGCGATTATCGAAGCCGACTCGACGACCGGGCGAGCCATTCGCATCGAGCGCGTCTGCGAGCGCGACGAGCAAGACGGAGGCTCGGTCAGCGTAGAGGATCCGTAAACCACTCGACCTCGGCGCCACACACGTCTCGGCCCTCCTCCTGGAGTGACACGGGCCATCCGTGCGTCTGCTTCCACGCGAGGCGTCTCCCACTTCCGGCACACGCAAAACAGTACATCAAACCCTCATTGCACAAGTCTACATGGTCGCACCGTCCAGGTAGTCCACCACCCGCATGCTTGGGGCAGATACCTTACGGGCACGTAAGGCAGTGTAGGATCTTTAGGTCACTTGATTTAACATTTCGATTAATATGAGGCTAATTTGAGCCAAACATGTTGACATCCGTTTGTGAGAGTGTATAGATATTAACATCGAGCGAATCATGTGAATTGACATGTGTACGGCGGGCACACAAACATCGGGGTTTCCTCACGCTCCAAGCGCGCGTGAAGCGTCCGGGCCCCGCACCGGACGGCGTTTCGTAGCGTCCGGTCTCCGTGCCGGACGTACGGTCAGGATGTAGCGGCCCGCGCCCCGCGCGGCCGATGTAGCGGCCGGGCCCCGTACCGGCCGAATCATGTGGGACCGGTTTCCAACCGGTCAAGCCGCAGCGTGCATCCCGGACGCACCAATTCCAGGCCCACATCTGAATGGTGCGTCAAGGGACGGGGCTATCGCAGTTCTATGGCCTCGCACCATCTATAGAAGTATTTGCATAATATGGCCACACAGACGAGCCACGACAGAAACATCACCAAGAGCATGGTGCCGCCAGAGCGCCACCGGCCGGCCAGCCGAACGTAACAGCGCGCACCCGTCACGTGATCCTTCTCCAGCCCCCAGAGATGGATGACGGGCGATAGAGTGGGGGCGTCTTGTTCTAGCTTCTTGATATCTTCGGAGTTCCTGAAGCCATAGGCCAAATACCTCGCGAACTGGAACAAGAAGCCAAAAAAGACAAGAACCACTAACGCAGAGACTACGAGTCTAGCGAGGGGGTCGTGTTCCAGGTCGAGCGCCGCCAGCTTCAAGCCGTAGAAGCTGATTGGATACGCGGTCGCCGGTATGATCCATATCCTGTTGTCAATGTGTCGGCCGTTGTTGCAGAGCTGCGTGTATTGGTCGCCATTATCCAGTGCCATTATCGCACCTCCGGGACTGACATGTCCCACTCGCCGGACCATTCAGAGTACTCTATTCGGGCAAGTTGGGCGCCACACCCAGCCGTGAATACGGACATGCTTCGAGTCGCCCGAGCAATCCCCTGCTTTCGCCATTCCGAACTCGTCATTCTTCCTACGCTCCGATCGTCGCGCTCGCGGTTTCGCTCCACGGTCCCTTTTCGCCGCTGGTGCTGACCCAGCGAAGCATGTAGTGGGCGGTCTTGCCGGCGTCTTCGCCGGCGAAGGTCTGGCAACGGTTTTTCACCGTTTCGCATTGTGCGCCTCTACGAGCATCACGATATTGGTCGCGGCAAGGTGCAGCGCGTACGCGACGAAGTAACCCGGCACGCGGCGCGGTTTTGCTCCTTGTCCGTGGCCAGCGAGCTTGTTTCGAACAGTCGGCAGTCCCGACTCCAGGACCGCGGCGAACGCGGCGAGGTGCGTCTGCAAGAACGGCGGAAGCAGCTCGTTCTTGAGGAGCACGCCGATCAGCGGTTTGGCCGTGTCTGTCGGCTTGTAGGCCCAGCCTCGCGCCTCGCAGATCGCCTTCATCGTGCTCTCGAAGGCCTTGAGGGCTTCCTGAATGGCTTCCTTGTGGTGGCCATGCCGGTAATGCTCGTGCGCGCGACAGAACTCCTCCGACGGACCCGGGAACTTCGCACCGGAGAGCAGCACGAGCGCTGGCTGTACAGCTTCTGCGTGGAGGAACTGCGAGTCCTTGCGGATGAGCTGGCCGTCGACGAAGGCGTACCCGATCTGGTGCTCCAGGAACCGTTGGTTCAGTTCCTCGATCGCGTCGTCCGGTAGTTGCTTGGGGCACTCGAAATGACCGGGGGGCAGCCGACCGACAAACCCGCGAACCGGGCGGTCGATTACGCAGAACGCGAACTCGATCGCATCGAGCACCGGAAGCGTCTCGGCTTCTTGGATGAAGTATTGGCACTCCTCGGCGGGATCCGCTCCGTGTTCTGACAGTCTGAACACGCCCAACTCGCGTGTCATCTGCGAATGGATCTGCTTCCACCAGACGTTGGACGCGCATTCCGATTCCCAGTCACGCGGGCGGCACCAGTATCCGATCGCGTCGACCAAGATATGAATCACCTGTACGCGGAATTCGTTCGGCAAGTCTTCGTACTGAAAAACGTCGGGCTTGCCCGCGCGCTGCCGCTTCTTGAGCCGCTTCGAGAAGGTGTCGAACACGCCCATCCCTACGCCCCGATCGTCGCACTCGCCGTTTCGCTCCACCCTTGACCTGCCGCCAAACCCTGTCGCTGGGCGACGGCGGACTTCGTCCGCGCCGGTCCGTCAAGGGCAGGCGGGGCCCTTTTCGCCGCTGGTGCTGACCCAGCGGAGCATGTAGTGGCCGACCTTGTTCGCGTCAGCGACCGGCTGCCGTGTTGCCTGGTTGCCTGGTTGCCTGGTTGCCTGGTTGCCTCGGTGCCTCGTTGCCTTCATTCGCCATTCGCCATTCGCCATTCGCCATTCGCCATTCTGCATTCGCCATTCGCGCAGCGCTACGCGCCCGCCGTCACCACGTAAACATCCGAATACTCACCGACCGGCAGGTCGTTGTCGCGGTAGCGCAGCCGGTAGCGGCGCTCCTCGGGCTGGCCGACCACCAGCGGCGGGCGGTTGTCGATGTAGGGCGAGAAGCCGTCGAACGCCAGGTAGGTCCAGGTCGTCTCGGCCGCCCGCTGGCTCTCGACGTCCACGCCGTCGTGGCCGCCCTTGACGAACGTGATCTTGACCTCGTGCTTGGGCAGCGCCTCGGCCTTACCGTCGGGCTTGACCTGGCCCGTGCCGGCCTGCTCGGCCCCGATGATGCCCAGGTCCTCGCCGATCACCTCGGTATAGTTGGGATGGGCCTTGATGCGCAGCACCAGGTCGCGCGTGCGGCGGATGATCCCGGGGTCCACCACGGTGGGCGGCGCGAGCACCGGCACGGTCGGCACGCCGGGCGTCGGCCGGCCGAGCGGGCCGTACAGCTCCAGGTCCTTGAAATCCACCCATTCCTTCTGCTCGGCCTTGTAGATCGCCACGCCGTTGACCGCGAACTCCACCATGGCGCTGTCGTCGGCGACGCTGGTCAGGTCGCCGGCGCTCAGGTCGAGCGTGACCGCGTAGCCGGGTATCTTGGTATTGAAGTTGTTGAACCAGGGCAACATCTCGTCCTCGCGATGCGGCAGCCAGTCGTCCTTGGCCATGGTGTCCTCCCGCGGGTCGCCCCGCTCATGTCAAGTGTCTCCGAACGTGAACCCTGCAAAGTGGGACGTATTCTACCCCGCCCCGCCCCCGCCGCAAGCGCCGTCGGCCCCGCTGGAAGCTCCGTCGGCTGCGCTGGAAGCTCTGTGGGCGCCGCTGGAAGCTCCATGGGCCCCGCTGGAAGCTCCATGGGCCCCGCTGGAAGGTCCGTGGGCGCCGCTGGAAGCTCCATGGGCCCCGCTGGAAGCTCCATGGGCCCCCCCGGAAGCTCCATGGG
>CAZDTB010000044.1:0-16470 GCA_964508075.1 uncultured Planctomycetales bacterium | reverse complement strand
GCTGAAGGCTGAAGACTGAGAAGTGGTTACTGAGAACTGATTACTGAAAACTGATTACTGAAAACTGACGACTGAAAACTGACGACTGCTACAGCCGCGACAGATATCGTGTGATCGACACCATCCGCTCGCGCAGCGATTTCAGGCCGCGGTGGCAGAGCGTGTACACCGCCATGTCGGTCTTGCCGAGGCGTTGGGCGATCTCGGCGACGGGGACGTCCTCCAGGAAGCGCAGCCGGACGACCTCGCGCTGGTCGTCCGTGAGGCGCGCGAGCGAGGACATGACGGCGGCGATCGCCTCGCTCTTGGCGATCTGCCGGCTGGGCGTCGAGTCGCCGCCGGCAACGCGATAGATGAGATTGGGGTACGACGTCGTCCGGTCGAGGCGCTCGTGGATCTCGCGGGCGACATCGCGTTTTTGTCGCTGGAGGGCCCGCTGGGCATCCTTCAGGCGATCAAAGGCGATGCGTTTGAGCCAGTTCCGGAAGTGCTCGGGCGAGTCGATTTGGGCTCCGCCGATGCTCTTGACCGCGACGATGTAGGCTTGTTGCAGGATGTCGTCGGGGTCGATGCGGGATCGGACGCCGGCATCGATCGCTCCCGCCACCACGCCGCGCAATTCCGCGTAGTGGTGCACGATCAGTCGTTGCAGGGCGTCTTGATCGCCGTTGGCGGCAAGGCCGATCTGCTCGGAGAGCTGCGAATGGTCCATGCCGCATGATAGCGGGTATCACCGGGGGTTGGGACATTCACGTGTCGAAGATCGCCGCTGCAATGGCGGGTGACTTGCTTTGTAGAAAAGGCCGCCGGGGCTGTCATCCCGACGACCGAAGGCGGGAGGGATCTCACGAAGGCGCGAACCGGCCGCATAATCGGAATTGCACTTGATACGAGGTAGGGGCCGCGGGTACGCTGGGTCAGCTAAGGAGCGGTTCGGCGATGGCGGAAGGGCCAGCGGTGGCGAGCGGCTGGTGCATGCCATCGGGGAGGTTCAAAGATGAAGTGCCAAGGGAAATCCAACGCGAACAATCTGCGCGCACACGCACCTGCTCACCCCGACGGTGAGCGGCGGAGCTTCTGGCGGCGCTGGCTGCTGGCGAACTCACTGATCAGCGGGTGCTTCGCTATGGCCTGGCTGCTGCTGCGCAGCGGCACCAAGCCGAGTCGCTTTGCCTACCCCTGCCAGCAGGCGGCACTCTCGACCGCGACGTTGGCGTTGGGCGGTCCGCTGGTGGCAATGCTCGTCGCGGCCCGCCGCCGAGTGCTGGCAGCGTTGCGGACGCGGGTCGGCCTGGCGTCCGCAGCCCTCTGCCTGTTCATCGCTTCCGGAACGTGGGCTTATCTCTCTCAGGCCGAGACTTACCAGGGCCCGCAGTGCGATCCGCCGCGCGGTTACCGTGCTCAGGTGTACCACGTCACCAGCTGCCCACAGGAGCCGGCCGGCGAGCGTTTTGCCGGCCTGGACCACCTGATCACGCTGATGGGCAGTCAGGGACTGAAGTTCTATCAGTCGCCGACCGAGTCACTCGTGTCCGGCCCGAACGGGGTCATCGCCGCCGACGATGTCGTCGTCATCAAGATCAACTACCAGTGGCCGGAGCGGGGCGGCACGAACACCGATCTGTTGCGCGGCCTGATTCGCCGGATCGTCGATCACCCCGACACCTTCGTCGGCGAAATCGTCGTGTGCGAGAACGCCCAGTTCGCTTCGGTGCAGGGTTTCGACCGGACCCAGAACAACGCCCAGGACCAGAGTCTCTCGCCACACGACGTTGTCGTCGCGTTTCAGAACCAAGGCCAGGCCGTCTCGCACTACGACTGGACCGAGCGACGCTACACCCAGGTCGACGAGTATTCCGAAGGCGACGAGACCGACGGATACATCGTCTACCCGTATAACGCGCAGCTACACGGGAGCGTGTCCTACCCGAAGTTCCAGACCAGTTACGGCACCTACATCAGCGTGAAGTATGGCGTTTGGGATCCCGGCAGCGAGACCTATGACCGTGAGCACCTCAAATTCATCAATGTGCCGGTGCTGAAGTCCCACCATGCCACCTACGGCGTGACCGCTTGCGTCAAGGACTACATGGGGGTCGTCACCCGCGAGCTCAGCACCAACTCCCACAGCGCCATTCACTACGGCATCCTCGGTGCGGTCCAGGGCGAGATTCAGCTAGCCGACTTGAACATCCTGGACTGCATCTGGATCAATGCCAATCCCTACAGCGGTCCGGGGACCAGCTACAGCGGAGCCACCCGCAGAGACGAGCTGGTCGCGAGCGTCGACCCGGTCGCGGCCGACATCTGGGCGGTCACGAACATCCTCGTACCGGCCTTCATCGAGAACGGCTACTCGCCGCCCTGGCCGGAGCCGAGTGGCGATCCCAACGATCCGAGCAGCGATTTCCGCCAGTATCTCGACAATTCGATGAACTGGATCCTGGCCGCCGGCTATGAGGCCACCAACGATCTTGACCAGATCGACGCGATCACCTGGAACGGCGTCGGCGATCTCGACAACGATGGGGACGTCGACCTCGCCGATCTGGCCGCGCTGCTGAGCGGCTATGGCACGACCAGCGGCGCAACGTTCTACGACGGCGACCTCGACAACGACGGCGACGTGGACCTAGCCGACCTGGCCACGCTGTTGGGCGTTTATGGGACCGGGTGTCCGTAGGCGCGGTATGCGCGTCTCCCCAGGCTCTCAAAACTCCACCGGCTTTTATCGGGCAAACCTGCGCAGCGCACATGGGAATCGCATCCCGGGGCTTGACCCGTCCCGTCGGTGCCTGCCTATAGTCCAGTAGTGTAGGGTAGGGTCTGCCCCCGGCACTTGGACGGCGGGTCAGACCCGCCCTACGCAGGACGCCTGTTCCCACAGGCCGAGCCAACATAGCCCCGGAGGCGAAGAGAAGCATGAGGCCCGTCAACGATCCCGCTGCCATTCCGCGTACGCATACCCTGTGGCACGCCGCGTTGCGCTTGTCCGCCGCCACACGACTGCACCGCCATGATGCACTCTGCCAGCTATTGGCCGCTTGGCACGCCGACCGTGACGACGACGGCGTCTGTGACTGCTCAGACAACTGCCCCGAGTGTGCCAACCCCAGCCAGACCGACTTCGACCTGGACGGCCTCGGCAACCCCTGCGACCCCGACGACGACAACGACGGAGACCCGGACAAGACCGACCCGGCCC
This sequence comes from uncultured Planctomycetales bacterium, assembly GCA_964508075.1. Lineage (GTDB taxonomy): Bacteria > Planctomycetota > Phycisphaerae > UBA1845 > Fen-1342 > JALSRY01. The sequence continues at coordinate 13,265 of CAZDTB010000044.1, read as the reverse complement.
CGTACGACCTGGGCTTCAATTCGTATACCCTTGTTCGCTCCACCGCCACGCACGCGAACCGACCCACGCTGCTCAGGTTCGGCGGTCCCAGCGCAGGCGCGCACCTCGACTTGCACGCGTAAGCGGACGAGCGATGGTCGCGCTCGCCTGGCTGTGCTATTCTGTCTTCCGCCAGAGACGTTCGCGCTCAGGCAAATCGGGCTGAGGACATGAGCCAACTCGAGGTCGGAACAGGCCGGACACGCGTGCGGCTGACGTGGCGACGCCATGGAAAGGACCTGCACGTGCATATCGGCGGGGGTGCGGACCACATCGGTGTGGTGGCGCTGGTGGGCCGAGCGGACGACGGTGAGCCGTACGCCCAAACGCTGCGTATCCCGCCCCACAAGGAAGACCGGCTTGGGTTGACTGCCGCCGAGAAGCTTCACGCCGCGACCGGTGTCAGTGTTTGTGTCACCGCTGGCATCCATCTCGACGGAATCACGCGGGCGGAAATCGCGGAGATAACACAGAATGCCGAAGCCGGGATCCAACAGCTGGCGGGCATGCTGCCAAGGCCGGGCAACCACGCCGAACCCGCGTAGGTCCCGGACGTATGTCGGGAGGACTAGCTTCGTGTTACACTATGGCGCGGCGGGCGGAATGCCATGCTGCCGGCTTATGGTGCGTGTCGATCGAAGAAGGGAGAAATCATGAAGTTGAGCCATCAACTGATGCTGATCGCGGCAATGGGCGTGCTGGCCACCTCGGCGTTGGGGCAGGAGCGGGGCGGTCCTCCCGTGGGCAAACCCGCCCAGGAGTTGCAAGTAGCTGAGTGGGTCAAGGGCGACCCGGTCGTTCTCAAGGAGGGTGTGGGCAAGCACATTTACGTGGTCGAGTTCTGGGCAACCACGTGCGCGCACAGCCGCGGTTGCATCCCGCATCTGACCGCGATGCAGAAGAAGTACGAAGACAAGGATGTGGTCTTCATTTCCATCACCGCCGAGCCGGTCGAGACGGTCAAGGCGTTTGTCGAGAAGATGGGCCCAGAGATCGAGTATCGGGTCGCCATCGACAAGAACATGGCGACCTTCAGCGCATACTTGCGGAGCGTCGGGCTCAGAACCACTCCGACGGCGTTCCTGATCGATAAGAGGGGCAATCTGGTCTGGTACGGGCACCCGATGAGCGGGCTGGACCAGACCATTGCGGCGGTGATCGCCGGCACTTACGACATCGAGACCTGCCATCGGCGCGACAGGGCGCGCGTACGGCTGCCTGGGTATTTCACGACGGCGAGTTCGCCGAGCTACGCCGACCGGGCAGACAACATCGGTGAGAAGATCATCGAGGACGGTCAGTCGGATATTATGCTGATGAACGAGTTTGCCTGGAAGATCGCCACGCAGCCGGGCTTGATCAAGCGCGACCTGGCGCTGGCGATGCGCGCCGCGCAGATTGCCTACGACGGCTGCGACGGCAAGAATGCCGGAATCCTTGACACTTACGCCCGCGTTCTATGGGAGAGCGGCAAGAAGAAGGAGGCGATCGAGCACCAGCGTAGAGCGGTCGGGCTCACTGAAGTCGAGGAATTCCGGCAGGAGCTGGAGAAGACGCTGGCCAAGTATGAGAAGGCGGCCGGCGAAGACTAGCCCAGATCACGCATGTGGCCCAGCCTTCGTGTGGCCCAGCCGCCCTCGGCTGGGCCGCGCAGCATGCCCAGACGAGGATTTGAGGTCGGGTGAAGTGCGTACTACTGTCATCAAACCTCGCGCGCCGACCGGAAATCCGTTCGCCTGAGCGTACCTTCTGCTATAATGCAGTCACGCGCGGATGCTGGTGGACAGCCTGGCAGCATGGCATCTTGCGCTGGGTGGACAAGTCTCGTTTCCGCAGGTCCACGGCCAGGAGGTGGTCGATGAACGGCCGAGAGACGCGTCGGGTAGCGGTATTGTTCGCAGTCTTGGCCGCGGCGGGAAGCGCGCTGGCGGCGACGATCCGCGTGCCCGCCGACCAGCCGACAATCGCGGACGCCATCGCGATCGCTCAGCCCGGGGACATCATTCTGGTAGACGATTACGTGTTTTTCGACGAGCCGATCATCGACTGGCTCGACAAAGCCGTGCGCGTCGAAAGCACGGGTAACGTCGATCAGCCGTATGACGGTCTGTATAAGCTGGGGGCGGGCTCGACGCTGACCGCCGCGACCGGCGGAATGCTCGACGTTCGCGGTGAGCTGCGCTCGCCTGAGTCCGGATCGGCCGACGCGCACGCCGCGTATCTCGACGAATGTCCCACCGGGCGAATCGTGGTGCAACCGGGGGCGGGTCTGAACGTCTCCACGTCAGCATCCGTGAACCTGAGTGGGACCGTGATTGTCGAGAACGCCGCAGCCCTCTCGTTCTCGCTGCCCCTCGGCGAGTATCTGGATACCTCAGGTACGGTTACGCTGTTCGACAACGCCCAGCTCAACATCACCGGCGGTCTGGCGATGGACGGAGCGCTAACCGGTGTCGATGCAGTGGTGACCGTCGGTGATCAGATCGACACCCACGGTTCATGGATCCTCAACGGTGGGGCCTTGAGCACGAGTGACAATCTGTACACCACCAGTTACGCAATGCTGACGCTGTACGGCTGTGAGTTGACCGTGATCGGAGAGTGTGGCAACGGCGGCCAGCTCCGCCTGTTCGACGGCCTCCTTCTGACGCAGCACCTCACCAATTACGACCAGCTCGATCTGTTCAACGTGACGCTGTCGGCGGAGCGCTTCTACAACTCCTCCTACAACGAAGTGACCGGATCGGGGTTCTGGGTGACAGACCTGGACAACGACGGGGAGCTATTCTGCACCGACGACACGACTGTGGTGGGCGACGTGGAAAACGACGGAACCATCACGATCTACACCGGCACGCTGACGATCTTCGGTACACTCACAAATGACGGCACCATCATCGGAAACTACCGCGGCGGACGCGATGGCGACGATTGGCAGGGCATCAGCATCGGCGGCGATTTCATCGCCGGCTTCGGCGCTCAGTTGCTCATGCCTAGCCCGGCGCTGCGCGTCCGCGTGGACGGGGACTACGACGTGGCGATCGGCGAGAATGAGCGCTACGACATGTGCCAGGCGACGCTGATGGTCGGCTCGCTCGCCGGGGCCGGCGTCGAGCTGGAAGTAATGAGCCGGGACGTCGGGCCGTTCGAGACTGGTCTGGACCGGACGCTGCCGGGGCACTATCCGATCGGTACGCTGCACATCGCTGGTGCCACCGTCAACCTGATCGACCTTCACGACAATGACAACCTGGGGCCGGAGCCATGCGAGGCCGTCTATGTCGACGCTCTGCAAATCGACGCCGGGGCGACGGTGAACACGAACGGCTGTCGGATCTACTACAACACGCTGGTGAACAACGGCGTGGTCGACCAGCCCGAAAACCTGATCTTGATCGAATCGGGGATTCCGGGCGACCTCGACGGCGACGGGGACGTGGACTTATCGGACTTGGCTCAACTCCTCTCGAACTACGGAATCACCGGCGGCGCCACCTATCAGCAAGGGGACCTCGACGGCGACGGTGACATCGATCTGAACGATCTTGCCGCTTTATTGGCCAACTATGGCTTCAGTCACGGCCCGTAGTGTGATACAATATTGTCCAAGCAGGATGGTCGCCCGGCGTGCGTCGGCAAGGGCGCACCCGGGCAGAGAGCGCACGCGACGTCTTGACGCCGTGGGGAAGTGTCGTTGGGCGGCAGCGTCTGCCCGTCGGCCCGATTGAGGAGCCACTCATGTTGTCTTCGATGCGTATTGCTGCGGTCACGATCGCGGTCGGTCTACTTGGGGTCACTTCGCTCTCGGCGCAGGAGACCGTGGCGTTTGAGCTGCGTTCTTCGGTTGACGGAGGCGTCGCGTGCCCGGGCACGACGGTCGATTGGGAGATCTGGGCCGACATCACAACGGCCGGCAACCAGGGCCTGGCGCTGGTCTGCATCGGCTTGTCCCAGGATGCCGACAACCCGCTCAAGTTCGACCTGCCCCCGGCCGACGGTGTCCCGACCGCGATGGCGAACTTCTCACGCCCCGAGGGCATCAGCAACCCCGGTGAAGGCGGAGCCACCACCGGCTACATCGGCGTCCAGCGCGGCACGCCGGGCGAGATGAATCTCGTGCAGGTCGGCGGCGGGCAGAACACCTTCGGCGCCCCCGGAACGTCCATGGGGACAAACCCGTACGTCGTCGCCGGCGTGGGCCTCGATGAGGAAGTGCTCGTGGCCGCCGGTTCGTTCCCGACCCCGACCACGGTCGGGTCTTACACGCTACGAATCGAGAACGGAATCGCAAACGTCCTGCTGGAAGTCAACACCCCCCCGGACTTCTCACCCGTCACCAGTGCCATGGTGGAGTATGCCGCCCAGACCATCACCTTCACCGTGCCGATGGTCGGCGATCTCGACGGTGACGGCGACGTGGACCTGTCGGATCTGGCGGCGTTGCTCGCGAACTACGGCATGGCGAGTGAGGCGACCTGCACCGATGGTGATTGGGACGGCGATGGTGACGTCGACCTGTCCGACCTCGCGGCGCTGTTGGCCAACTACGGCACCGGCCCGTAAACGCGGCAAGTCGTAGCAGGATCGATCTTATGCCCCCGGTCGCGATACCTTCCGGCCGGGGGATTTCTTTACCTGACAGAACCAGGGTGGCACAGGCGTCCCGCCTGTGGCCGCACGGGCGAGACGCCCGTGCCACCGGGTTTTGACAGGCGTTCTTATGCACACCCGGCTTGAGGCCGACGCTCAGACGCCGGAGACTACTCAATCATTGATTCTGTGCGCTCAGATCGCTATCGTGGAGTTGTAAGTGCCTGTCCACGGTCTGACCGGCTGGTTCAGTGTCAGAGCCCGCCGCGACGACGGAGGGAGCGCGAGAGTCGCTGCTGGAGCGCGCGATAACATCGTGTCTGCTGGGCTGAACCGTCACCGTACGGTGTGGTATGCGTGGACGAACCGCCAACCGAGCCGGCACGGGGACGGAGCAGCCTGCCGGGCATGAAAACAGGGGAAGCGACTTCAACCATTGGAGCATTGAAATGAGAATGATTTGTCGAAGTATGACGGGCTTGCCATGGCTGCTGTCCCTGGTCGTGGTCGTTTCCGCTGTGGCCGGCGTGGATCCCGGCGGTACGCCGCCCGGGTCCCCGGCAACCGGCCTGTACGTGAGCTCGGACGCCGATGGGTACGGTCTGAGTCTGACCGGCCAACCCGCCTTCCACATTGCCAACAACGAAATTCGAGATGAACGACTGGTCGCGCTGGCCAACTCCCCCACGCTGCTGATCACCTGGAACGAGGTTTTGCCGAACGGCCAGATCGTTCCTTTCTACGCGATCAGCCTGGATGGTGAGACTATGGCCCGGGTGTGTCAGACGTCGTACGTACTGAAGCTGCGGCACGGGAATTTTGATCCGCTGGTTGCTGTTCCGCCGCCCGACGCCGGCCTCGCCGCTACGGGCGGGAGCAACCTCTACATTGTCCAGTTCATCACGCAGCCGCTGGAGGAGTTCCGCGCGCAGATCGCCGAGCTGGGCGGCACGGTATACAAGTTTCTGGCGGATCACGCGCACTTTGTGGTGATGCCGCCGGAAGTCCGCGAGGCGGTCGAGGCGCTCCCGTATGTGCGCTGGGTCGGCCCGGTCCACCCGGCGTACAAGCTCGAGGAGGTGATCCGCGCGCAGATTCGCAGCGGCGAGAAAGTCGAGCCCCGCCGATACTCGATCATGCTCAACGAGCGTGGCGTTTCTGCCCAGGATCGCGTCAGCGCACAGATTGACGCCAGCGGGGGCACGGTCCACGGCACCACGCCGGGCGGGTTCCGGATCGAAGCGACGCTGTCGCTCGAGCAGGTTCGGCGGATAGCTGAACTCGACGACGTCATGTTCATCGACCGCAAGGGGCAAACCGAAGTGGATATGGACATCGTCCGTGAGATTGGGGGCGCCAATTACGTCGAAGCGGTCGCCGGCTACACCGGCCTGGGCGTGCGGGCCGAGGTGGCGGACACGGAACTGGACGTGACCCATCCGGAGTGGTCTGCGCCGCCGATCATTCACCGGCCGGGCAGTGACGTTGATCACGGGACGTCGGTTTACGGGATCTTGTTTGCGCAGGGGCTGAATCCGCAGGCCCGGGGTTTGATACCGGACGGGACGGGGATCTTCGCGTGTTCGACGAACGGGCTGCTGGGCGGTGGGCCGACGCGCTACGAGCACACGGCGGAGCTGATTGATCCGGACGGTCCGTACCGGACGGTTTTGCAGACGAATAGCACGGGCGATCCGCGGACGTATTACTACACGACGATCTCGGCCGAGATGGACGACATGCTGTTCATGTACGACATCGTCCTGACCCAGTCCCAGTCCAACGCCGGAAACCAGGACTCCCGGCCGCAGGCGTGGGCCAAGAACATTATCTCCGGCGGGGCGGTCGAGCACTACAACACGCTTACCCGTGATGATGACTGCTGGTGCTACAGCGGCTCCATCGGACCCGCCGACGACGGTCGGATCAAGCCGGACCTGTGTTTCTTTTACGACGACACGTTCACGACCACGGCGGGGGGTGGGTACACGGAGTTCGGCGGGACGAGCGGGGCGACGCCGAGCATCGCCGGCCACGTGTGTCTGTTTTTCCAGATGTGGGCGGACGGGATTTTCGGGAACGAGGTGGATCCGCAGGGTGACGTGTTCGACAACCGTTGTCACATGACGACGGCCAAGGCGGTGATGATCAACACGGCCTGGCAGTATCCGTTCAGCGGCACGAGTCACGATCTGACGCGTGTGCACCAGGGCTGGGGGATGCCGGACGTGGCGTATCTGTGGGACATGCGTGAGGACATCTCGATTCTGGACGAGACGGAGGTGTTGGGGAACCTGGAGTCGGTTGACTACGTTGTGTTCGTCGAGCCGGAGACGCCTGAGCTGCGGATCACGATGGTTTATGCGGACACGGCGGGGGTGCCGTCGTCGCCGCAGCACCGGATCAACGATCTGACGCTGCGAGTGACGTCGCCGGGCGGGACGGTGTATTGGGGCAACAACGGTCTGCTGGGGGGGAACTGGTCGGAGGCCGGGGGAGTGGCGAACGAGATCGACACGGTTGAGAACGTGTTTATCGAGGATCCGACGGCGGGTGTCTGGGGCGTGACGGTTATCGCGTCGGAGGTGAACGAGGACACGCACGTCGAGACGCCGGAGCTGGACGCGGACTTCGCGCTGGTTGTCAGCGGCGGTTTTTTGGCGACGTGCACGTCTGATGGGCGGATCGTGCTGAACAAGTCGGTGTACCCGTGCGAGGCTGAAGCCGGGCTGCGGGTGGTCGATTGCGATCTGAACACGGACGACGAGCTGGTCGAGACGGTTATGGTGACGATCGATTCCAGCAGCGAGCCGGGCGGTGAGACCGTTCTGCTGACGGAGACTGCGCCGGAGACCTCCGATTTCCGGGGTACGATTGTCCTGAGTACGGTCGACGCCGAGGGCGTCTTGCAGATCAGCGAAGGCGATACGATTACCGCGACGTACGAGGACGAGGACGACGGCACGGGCAGCCCGGCTACGGTCACGGACACCGCCGGCGTCGATTGCACGCCACCCGTCATCTCGAACGTGCAGGTGATCGAGATCGAGCCGCGCAGCGCAATCGTGACGTTCGACACCGATGAACCGACGATCGGTTCGGTTCGCCACGGGGAGTCGTGCGGGGATCTGACCGAGACGGCCACGCAAAGCGGATATGGCACCGAGCACTCGGTGAGTCTGACCGGTCTCAGCGACGACAGCACGCATTTCTTCGTCGTGGATGCCGAGGACGAGGCCGGCAATCTGAGCAGCGACGACAACGGCGGCGCCTGCTACATGTTCACGACGCCGGACATCCCGAACTTCTTCACCGAGCTGTTCGGGGGCAACGACCTGGACAACCTCTCGTTGATCTTCTCTCCCACCGCGACGGTGGACTTCTACGCCGGCTGCGTCGAGGAGATTGACGAGCTGCCGACCGATCCGAGCGGTGGGACGACGATTTACCTTTCCGACGACGACTACGAGCTCATCAGTCTGTCCGGGGGTGAGACGGTCGCGCTGTACGACGACAGCTATAGCAGCTTCTATGTCGGCAGCAACGGCTACATTACGTTTGGCGGCGGGGACAGCGACTATACCGAGTCGCTCGCGGCTCACTTCGACATGCCGCGGATCTCGGCGTTGTTCGACGATTTGAACCCGTCGTCAGGTGGTACCGTAAGTTGGAAACAGGAAGCCGACCGCGCGGCGGTGACCTGGCAGAACGTGCCCGAGTACGGTACGTCCAACAGCAACACGTTCCAGATCGAGATGTTCTTTAACGGCGACATCACCATCAGCTATCTCGGCATTGCTGCGCCCGATGGGCTGGCCGGGTTGTCCGAAGGCAACGGTGTCGACCCGGACTACTATGCCACCGACCTGTCGGAGATGGGCAGTTGCGGGCCGAAGCCGCCGATCGCTGAGAACGGCAGCGTCTCGACGCTGGCGAACACGCCCGTGACTGTTACGCTGATTGCGACCGACGACGGGCTGCCCGAGCCGCCGGCCCTGACCTACATCATCGTCTCGCTGCCCAGCGACGGCACGCTCAGCGATCCGGGCGCCGGCCTGATCGAGAGCGTGCCTTACGCGCTTGTCGGCGGCGGTAACCAGGTCGAATACGACCCCGACGCGTGGTACATCGGGTCGGACTTCTTCACCTTCATGGCCAACGACGGTGGTGAGCCGCCCGAGGGTGGCGATTCGAACGAGGCGGTGATTGCTATCGAAGTCACCCCGCCCGGCGCGGAGCTGGCCCGGAGCTTCCCGCTCGACAGCGACCCCGGCTGGTCGACCGATGGTCAATGGGCTTTCGGCCAGCCGACGGGCGGCGGCAGCCACAACCGCGATCCGCTCGCGGGCTACACTGGAGACAACGTCTATGGTTACAACCTGGGCGGCGACTACGCCAACAACATGCCGGAGTACCGCCTGACCACGACGGCGATCGATTGCCGCCTGCTGCTGCTGTCGGAGCTGCGCTTCTGGCGCTGGCTGGGCGTCGAGCGGACGCCCTTCGATCACGCTGCCGTCGAAGTCTCCAACGATGGTTCGACTTGGACGACGCTCTGGGCAAACCCGTCCAGCAGCATCGCCGACCAGGAATGGACCCAGTTTACGTTCGACGTCTCCGATATCGCCGATCGTGAGCCGACCGTCTACGTCCGCTGGACGATGGGAACCACCGATGAGTCGACCACCTACCCCGGCTGGAACATCGACGACGTCGAGCTGTGGGCCGTGATCATGACGCCGCAGTGTCCCGGTGACCTGGACGGCGACGCGGACGTGGATCTGTCAGACCTATCGCAGTTGCTGGCCCACTATGGCGTTACTAGCGGGGCGGCGTACGAGGATGGGGATCTGGACGGGGACGGGGACGTCGATCTGTCGGACCTGAGTGCGCTGCTCGCGGTCTATGGAACGACCTGCCCGTAGCGCGTGCCGATCGGCCCGCGGCCCGGACAGCGCCGCGGGAAGAGGTGCTCCCGGAGCGTGGCTGCCACGTCCGGAAAAAACGCTGAGCCGGCGTATCGGCTCTCCGTTTCGGTTGCATTGGGTGACCGGAATGTGCTACAGTAGCATGCTAGAGTAGTTTATCCGGGCGAACCGCGAGAGATACCGGTTCGCCAGGCTGCCAGGTGGACGGGACCGTTCACCTGCTGGGCGAAGAAGCGGCGCTGGTAGACCACGCGTGGCGAGTCCGCGAACCGCAGCCTTCGGCTGCCTGGTGATCCACAGCCGAAGCGGGGGTGACAGCGCTCTTGGAGTGGAAATCGGGGGCAAGGGAGTAGAGTCCTGATGCAAACGCCAAAACCAAGCCTTCGGATGGGCGGCGCGGTGCTGCTCACAACGGTGATGCTCATCGCGGCAGTGTCGCCTGCGCTTGCCGACCGCGGCGATGGCCGCCGGACGGGCAACTTGCTGATCGTAGCGGCGGAGGGGTACGTTGGCAGCGCGCCGTTGAACGAGTACATCGACTCCAAGACCGCACAGGGTCTTAGCGTCACGACTTACTCGGTGCCCTCCGGCACGTACAGGACCGTCATCAAGGACTACATTCTGGATCTCTGGGGCACCGAGGACGCGCCGAACTACGTCTTGCTGATTGGTGACACCAGCGGCTCCAGTTCCACTTCGACCACGATCCCGCACTGGATCGGTGGCGGCAGCAAGGGCGCCGACTGCGACCTGCCGTACGTCTGTCTCACGGAAGGGAACATCGAGTGGTATCCGGATATCCCGATTGGGCGTTACTCGGTTACGTCGGTCAGCATGTTGCAGAACGTCGTCGACAAGACCATCTGTGTCGAGGCGGGCGACTTCAGCGACCCGGAATACACCAAACGCGGCGCCTTCCTGGCGAACCCGGACACCTCCGGCCTCGCCGAGCCGACGCACGACTGGGTCATCGACAACTACTTTGTTCCGGCTGGCTACGAGGGCATCCGGATCTACTCTTCCCAGGGTGGAAACACCGCCGATGTGACTGCGGCAATCAACGATGGTTGCTTGTGGGTCGTCTACATGGGGCACAGCAGCTCCAGCGGCTGGTGGGACCCCTCCTACAGCGCGGCCAACATCAATTCCCTCAGCAACGCCGGGCTGTACGGCCTGGTCTTCGGCTGGTCCTGCAACACGGCCCATTACTCGTATGCCGAGTGTTTCGGCGAGACCTTCCTGCGCGCCGCCAACAAAGGCGCCGCGGCGTACATCTCCGCCTCCGATTACATCTACTGGGGCAGTTACGATAACTGGCTGCCCTCCGCCGTGCACGAGCTCGCCTTCTACGCCTCCTTCTTCGAGAAGGACATCTGGGAAGTCGGTCCGGCCTGGGTCGCCGGGTGCTACAAGTTCCTGGTGGACTATGGCGAGTGGGACGGCGATCTCGCGCATGCGCCCGATCAGAATGTCAACGTCTGCCGCAATTTCGTCGAGGAGTTTGTCCTGCTGGGCGACCCGTCGATGATGCTGCCGCGGGCGGCGTTGTTCATCGACCTACCTTACGGCTTCCCCGAATATATGGAGCCGGGCGCCGGGACCACATTTACGGTCGAGGTGCGTGACGGCAACGAGGAGTACCTGCCGGACTCCGGGGTGGTCTGTTACCGCTACGACGGGGGAACGTTCCTGACCAACCCCCTGGTACACCTCAGCGGCAACCTGTATGAGGCCACCCTGCCTCCGGCGGCCTGTGGCGACGAGCCCGAGTTCTACATCAGCGTCGAGGGCGACGGCGGCACCGTCGTCACCGACCCGCTCGACGCCCCCGCCAGCCTTCACGGCCTCGTCGTCGGAACCCCCGTCTTGACCGTGGATGACAACTTCGAGGCCGATCTCGGCTGGATCGCCGTCAATCTCGGCGCTACCAGCGGCGACTGGGAGCGGGGCGTGCCGGTCGACGATCCCGGCTGGCAGTACGACCCCCGCTCCGACTCCGACGGGTCCGGCCAGTGTTACCTGACCGAGAACACCACCGGCAACACCGATGTCGACGGGGGCGCTGTGCAGTTGATCTCACCTACGCTCGACATGTCGGTCGCCGGCGTCACGGTCAGATACGACTACTTCCTCAGGCTGACCAGTGCGGACGGCTCCGATCGCCTGCTGGTCGAGATCAACAGCAACGACGGCGAGGGTAGCTGGATCGAAATCGCCCGCCACGTTACCGACGGCGGCTTGAGTTGGCGACACCACGAGATCACCCAGGTCGAACTCGACGCCGCCGGCGTCACGCTGACCTCCACCATGAGGATGCGCTTCACCGTCAACGACGGCGACCCCCAGAGCATCGTCGAGTCCGCCATCGACGCCTTCCAGGTCCTCGCCTTCGTTTGCGAGGACGAGTGCTTCGGCGATCTCGACGGCGATGACGACATCGACCTGGCCGACCTGGCACAACTGCTCGCCCATTACGGCATGACCGGCATGACCTACGAGGACGGCGACCTCGACGAAGACGGCGACGTCGATCTGGCCGACCTGGCCGCCCTGCTCGCCGTCTACGGGACAACCTGCCCGTAGCCGGTCGGCAAGACCGGTCTTTCTCGGACCGGCCTTCTTGTGGCCCAAGACCCAAGACGAAGCGGCCGGCACCTCGCCGGCCGCTCTTCTTTTGTGCCGCCGCTTCCGAGCCCCGTGACGTGCCCGTCCTCGCGGAACAGCGTGCGAATTCCGCGTGGTCCGTGCGCTCCCGCTTCCGAGGCGCCACTGGCTGTTGGCCCGCCGCCAAGTTCGTGCCAAACCCAGGAAATCGTAGCCGTGCCGGGGGTCTGTGGCGTAGAATATGAGTGGGCCATGAGGTGTTCATGGCATTCACGTCAACACTCACATTTCAAGGAGGAAGTACCGCGAGAGCTAGGCTCTGGTTTACTGACCCTGAACTCAGCATCTGCGGGGGTGGCGGCGAGCTGCTCGCTGGCGCACCGCGCGAGCAGTCACCCTCTTGATCGGCCCGATCGCCGTGAGCCGGAGGAACGATGGTGCGATCGAGAGAGTCGAATCACAAGACGTTGGCGGCCGGGGTGATTGCGCTGATGCTCTGGCTAGCTCCAGGGAGCCCGGCGCAGTGCCAGCGCGCCAAGCTTACCGCCGATGATGGTGCACCCGAGGACTGGTTCGGATATGCGGTTGACATATGTGGCCAGACGGCGGTGATCGGTGCTCACCACCACGACCACTTCGGCAACAACTACGGGACGGCCTATGTTTTCGAGCGCTCCGCTGGGGCCTGGTGGCAGATCGCCGAAATCGCCCCGCCGGGGGATGGCGGCCTGGTGGGTAAGTCCGTCGCGATCGATGACGAGATCATCGTGCTAGGAGCAACCGCGTCGTGGACGAGCGTCTTCGAGCGTATCGAGGGCGTGTGGACGTATATAACCCGAGTGCGGCCCGACGAATACGACCCGCCCATCGATTTTGGGATTGCGGTCGACGTGAGCGGAGAGACGATCATTGTCGGGGACCCGGAATATGACGGAAGCGGCGCCAACTCCGGCGCCGCTTACGTCTTCGAGCGCGACCCGAATGCCGACTGGCCGCAGGTTGCCATCCTGGTACCCGAGGGGGGCCTGGGTGGCGCCGAATTCGGGCATACCGTCGCCATCGACGGCGATAGCGCCGACGACGGAGCGTGGACGGAAAGCGATC
>CAZDTB010000043.1:0-16479 GCA_964508075.1 uncultured Planctomycetales bacterium | reverse complement strand
GCTCATTCACTCAATACTAGGTGAGACGCCAATGCAAAAGCAATATGAGGCGCGCGACGCCGCTCGGGGAGCCAAGGCAGTTACCGGAACCACGACGTTGAGATCGGGCCGGTCGGCTTGACCGACCGACAATTTATGAGAACACACGGCCGCGATGGGGTGCAGTTACTGTAAGTTTTTTGTCACCGCTCGGCACGCTCATTTTCGGCCGCCAGGCCGATTCGGGCTTGAGCCACAACGCGGAATAGACTACACCCCTGCTTACGTGCAGCTTGAGGGCGAACGCATGGAACTGCCGCAGATCCAATACGACGTGCTGCTCCGGCTCGCTGAGCAGCCGGGGCCGATCAGCATCCCGGCGCTGGCTGACCTGCTGGGTCTGGATCAATCCCCGGTGATGGCGGCCTGCACCGCTCTGCGAGACCGGTACCTGAAGCTCACGGAGACCAAGGACGTCGAGATCTCACTGGGTGGGCAGGGCGAGCCCTTCGTTAACGCTCCGCTGCCCGAGCGCATCATCGTTCGAGTCCTCGTGGATCAGGGCGGAGTGTGCAAGCTGACCGAGGTACCCGCGCACTGCGACCTCAGTAAAGACCAGGTGGGCCAATCGCTTAAGTGGCTCAGGATTCGTGGCTGGGCTGAGAAGCACGGGGAGGACCTGCAACTCCTCGACCGGGGACGCCACCAGACGGACAAGCCCCAGCCCGACGAACTCTTACTCGCCGAGCTCGGTAAGGGCCCGGTCATGGCCGCCGACCTGTCGCGGCGGGGCATCGATGACCAGGCCGCCGTGAACCTGCTCAAGAACCGGAGCAGCTTCATCAAGCTGAAGGAGCGGACGCTGCGCCTCGTGTCAATCACTGAAGATGGACGCAAGCTCCTCGCAACCGGCGTCAGCGGGCGCAAGCAGGTGACCCAGCTTACGCCCGAGCTGCTGGCCGACGGCGGCTGGCGCAACGTCGATCTGCAACCGTATGACGTCACGCTGGCCGCCAAGAAGCTTCACCCCGGCAAGGAGCACGCGTTCCAGCGCACGCTCGACAAGGTTCGCCGCGTGTTTCTCGAAATGGGCTTCACCGAGATCGCCAGCCCGTGGGTCGAGTCGAGCTTCTGGGACTTCGACGCACTGTTCCAGCCGCAAGACCACCCGGCGCGTGACATGCAGGACACCTTCTACATCCGCAGACCTGACCGCTGTCGACTGCCCGGCGCGGACTTCGTCGAGCGCATCAAGAACACGCACGAGAACGGGGGCGACACCGGCTCGACCGGCTGGCAGTATCGCTGGGACCGCGAGCTGGCCCACAAGCCGGTGCTGCGCACACACACGACGGCGGCGACCTGCCGGGCCCTGGCCGCGCACGCGCCGGGCCAGCCCGGCAAGTATTTCATCGTCGGCCCGGTCTTTCGGCGCGAGACCGCCGATTACAAGCACCTGCCGGTCTTTTACCAGGTCGACGGGATCATCGTCGACCGTCACGCGAGTCTGGCGACGCTGCTGGGGACGCTCGCGGCGTTCTACAAGAAGATGGGTTTCCCGAAGACGCGCTTCCGCCCCAGCTTTTTCCCGTACACCGAGCCGTCGGCAGAAGCGTTGCTCTGGTTTGAGAACCGTCAAGAGTGGGTCGAGATGGGGGGCTCGGGGATCTTCCGTCCCGAGGTTACGCTGCCGCTCGGTTGCCGCGACCGCGTGCTGGCCTGGGGGCTGGGTCTGGAGCGGCTCGCGATGATGATCCACAACCTGAAAGCGATCGGCGACCTGTACTTCGCCACGATGCCCTGGCTGCGGGAGGCGCCGCTGTGCCGATCATAAACATGCCGCTGGACACGCTGCTCAGGCTGGTCAACGCCGACGGCGACGTGATCACGAAAGACGAGGTTCCCGACAAACTCCACGAGATGGGGGTCGAGGTCGAGGAGGTCACGGCCACTCAGCAATACGTGTGCGGCGTGTGTGACAAAATCATCGAGCGCACCGAGGCGCAGGGGCCGGCGCTGAATTGCACGAACTGCGGCGTGGACTTTCGCGAGCAGCCCGATGTGCTGAACGAACTGGGCGAGACGCAGGTCGTGCGGCTGGACATGCTCGCCGTGCGGCCGGACATCTTCGACGCCGGTGGGATGGCCCGCTACTTCCGCGGCTATTTCGGAGTACGGTCCGGGCTGATCGAGTACGAGGCGTCTGCGCCCAGGATCACCGTCAAGGTCGATCCCAACCTGTCGAACGAAGACAGCTATCGCCCATACATCGCCTGCGCGGTGATCCGCAACGTCAGGCTCGACAATGAGCTAATCAAGCTGCTGATGAACCTCCAGGAGAATCTGCACTGGGCCCTCGGCCGCGACCGTAAGCTGGCCTCGATCGGCGTTTACGATCTCGACGCGCTGACCGGCGAGACGTTCCACTATGACGCGGTCAAGCCGGACGGGCTGAAGTTCGTGCCGCTCGGATTCTCGCCGGACGAGCCCGGTACGCTGATCACACCGGGTGAAGTCCTCCAGAAGCACAAGACCGGCGTCGCATACGCGCATTTGCTGAAAGGCTTCTCCGCGTACCCGATTCTGAGCGACCAGGAGGGTACGGTCCTCTCGATGCCGCCGATCATCAACAGTGAATCGACCCGCGTCACGATGAACAGCAAGCAGTTCTTCATCGACGTCACCGGCCTATCGCAACGGACGGTCGATCGCGCGCTCGCCGTCGTGGTCACCAGTCTCAAAGAGATGATGCCACAGGTCGAGATCGAGCAGGTCACGATCGACGCGCCGAGCGGCAAGCGCGTTACGCCCGACCTGACGCCGATGCGCATGGAGATCGACGTGAGCGAGGCTGCCGACACGATCGGCATCCCGCTCGACACCCCACAATTGCGGCAACTGCTCGAACGGATGGGCTACGGTGTCAGGGCCGATCGGGACGATTGCCTAACCGTCAGCGTCCCCGCCTGGCGAAACGACGTGATGCACCCGGTCGACCTGATTGAAGACGCGGCGATCGCGTACGGGTATGACAAGCTCACCCCGGAGCTCGTCCCGACGTTCACCGTCGGTTCGCCGCGGGAGATCGAGGAGCACTCTGCCGCCGCCCGCAAGGTCCTGACCGGCCTGGGCTTCCACCAGGTGATGACACTGGTGCTGACCAGCGAGCCGGCGGCCTTCGGGAGGTGGCGGATCGAGCCCGACCCACGGGCGGTCAAGATCGACAACCCCATCAGCACCGAGCAGACTATCTGCCGGGTCGGTCTGCTGCCGGGCCTGCTCGAGACGCTGGCGATCAACAAGCAGTACGACCTGCCGCAGTGCCTGTTCGAGGTGGGCGATTGCAGCTTCTTCGATGAGTCGGTCGAGACCGGTGCCCGCGAAGAGCGTTTCGTCGGGGCCACGATGATCGGTTCGCACGTCGGCTACGCCGACATCCGCGCCGTGGCCGACGCCTTCGCCCACGAGATGGATGCGACGCTGGAGGTCAGGCCAACTGAGCACCCTGGCTTTATCCCCCGCCGTGTGGCGGCACTGTTCGGTACCGGTGGGCAGCAGATCGGTGTAATGGGCGAGGTTCACCCGGAGGTGCTGGAAAACTATGGGCTCAAGCACCCGGTGTCGGTGGTGGAGCTGAGCTTGGAGAAGCTGCTCGGGCTGTAGTCGAAGTTGTTTGTCGGGACGCACCGTATGCCCCGCTCACGGGAGAGTTCCGATGTCGAGATCCAGACGACTTTCAACATCGTTGCGGCTGCGCTGGCTGGCGTGGCGGGCGCGCTGGTCCGTTCCATCCTTGCTCGCGGCGCACGATGAACGCAGGGTCGTTTCGGTCGTGGTTGCCGTCAACGGTGGACTGGCTATCTTGGTGGTCGGTCTGCTTGCTTGGTTTACGGATCTGCCGTTGCTTTTCCCCGCGCTGGGTCCGACAGCGTTCATACTCTTCAGCAAACCGTTCTCGGCCGATGCAACTCCGCGATCGGTCGTTCTCGGCCACTTCACCGCCATGATTTCCGGCGTGGCGGTCCGGCACCTGGTCGGCTTGGCCTGCGGCAATCCGATATCCCTGGAGAGTGCCGGTTGGCCGATCTTCTGCAGCGCGTCACTGGCCCTGGCAGTGACCTGCCTGCTGTTGGTGTGGCTATCTTGTCCCCACGCCCCGGCATGCGCCAGCGCGCTGATCCTCGCGGTCGGTGCGGTTGACGATTGGCGCGGCTTGCTGGCGATGGCTACCGGGGTGGTGATACTCACCCTGCAAGCGGTATGCGTAAACCGATTCGCCTGCCTGAACGTACCTGTCTGGTCTCCCGGCGGTAAAGACACCGATCAACCCACGAGCGATTGAGGCCTCGCCGCCGGGTGACCCACGATTTCTCAGTGTGGTCGGCCACGAATCAACGCGCCCCGGGGGTGAGCGCTGGGTGTAATGGGCAAAGTTCACCCTGAAGTGCTGGAAAACTAGTGGCGCTTCCACCACAGGAGCTTCGCGCTAAGTGTAGCGTCGGCCACGGGGGGCCGACGCCACCTGGGCTGCGCGGCGCTGCTGCGCACGCGCGAGACTCCTGAACCGGCAGCGGCACCGGCCGGCATCACCACTGTCCGCTCGAACTGGGGTTCTTGAGCGACGTAGGTGGCCCTGTCCGCTACTATCGTGGTGACGCCTTGGAATCATGCGGACCGAGCGCCCCGGTGAAGTGGCGTGTCCGCCAGCCACCGTGAAGAGCACGCGGCGTGAAGTGGAGGCCAGTCATGGACGATTCAACTGCGGCAGAATCCCAAACCGAGCGACTCAGCCTGTGCGACCATCTGGCGATCGATCGCACGGCTCTGGCGAACGAACGGACGCTGCTCGGCTACGCTCGCACTGCACTGGCCCTCGCCGTCGTGGGTGCCTCGGCCGTGAAGCTCTTTGACTCGCCGGCACTGATCGCAACCGGCTGGGGTTTCCTCGCGGGCGGTGCGTTGGTGTTTTTGATCGGGCTGCGCCACTTCTGGCAGATGAAGCGACGCATCGACGAACGGCGGGAATAGCCACGCGCAACGTGCGTCGGGCGTGTCCAGAAGTGACTCCAAATGCTTGAAATGCAGATCGGGCTTGTCCAGAACGCCCGGGCGCCCGCCCGAGCGGGTCGTAACTGATCAGCGCTTGTATCCGCGTCGGCCGACTGCTACTCTGAGAATATGAACAAGGTCTGCGTTCGCCGCCGGACGGGAACTGCCGCGAACAACGGCGGTTCGGGTGCATTTCCGGTTCTCGCGGCCGTGGTTGCGTCTGTTCGGCGCTGCTAGCCTGCCCCTGCCGTCCAGGCTTGGATGCTGGCGTACGCGAATCGGAGAGGTATCGCCGGATGAGCCTGCCGAATCGCCATGACCGTCGGCGGACAGCCTTCACGCTGATCGAGTTGCTGGTGGTCGTCGCGATCATCGGGCTGCTGATCAGCATCCTGCTGCCCAGCCTCACGAACGCGCGTCGCCAGGCCCGACAATTGCTGTGCAAGACCAATCTGCGTTCGCAGGGTCAGGCCGCGTTTTTCTACGCGGAAGCACACAACGATACGATCGTGCGCGGCGAGACGCCGGATCTGCACTTCGCCTCGTGTCTGCTCCAGGGACTGGACTACGACGGCCCGATCGAGACCATCTGGCAACGGAGGCAGGAGTTCATTAGGGCCTGCCGGCGGACGGATCAGCTTCAGTGCCCGGAATTCCCGAAGCAGAAACAGGTCTTGGACTACGTGGTCAGTGCCTTCCCGCTGCCATATACGGAGCGCAACATCGCGAGCGACCGGGAGGGTGGCGGCGAGTCGGGTGAGGGGGGGCACGCCGAGGGCAACTATGACGTCGTGCAGTTTTTCCGTCTGACCGAGTTCGGCTCGGCGAATCCGGCGCGTCTGATCTACATCACCGAAGCGCACGAGTCGCTGGAGCACCGCGACCACTGGCTGCACGATTTGTTTTTCACTTCGCAACTGCCTTTCGGTGCATTTCCGCGCGTCGCCAGTGATGCCCGCCATCCCGGGGGTCTTAACGCCCTGTTCTTCGACGGCCACGCCGAGACGATGGACCATCTCCGCGCAGACGCCGGCTGGCCGAACCCCTTGAGCCGGCGTTTGCGCTGGTTCACCACCATGCCGGCGGGACAGGACTAGGGCGCCGTCATGCTTCAATTAGTGAGTAGCGCAGGCCGGGTGGCCCATAACTTCAGCCATCGGGAGCATCCGGGTCACCCGGCTGGCGCCGGGAGCCATACGCCGCAGATTCCGGCGTAATCTGTCGGCGCCGCCCCTTTTTCCGGTACAATCAGGGTTGTAGGCGGGATCCGGTCGACAACCGCGGCCGGAGAAGCAAAGGCCCCGCGTGTGCGGGGCGGCGTAAGCCTTGACCACGAGCGGGGAAAGCGTGTTGCCAGAGGCGGCCGATAGGCAGGCATGTCTCAGATACTGTCACAACTTCCGCGGCACCTGCTGCTCCAGCAGCAGCGCCTGACCCCCCAGTTGATCCAGGCGATGGACATCCTGCAGCTCAACGCGATGGCGTTGGAGGCGCGGATCGCGCAAGAGATCGACGGCAACCCCGCCCTCGAGATCGTCCTTAGCGAAGACGAACTTGCCCCCGAGAACCCGCCCGCCGACACCGCCGATGATCGACCAGAAGGCGAGCAGGCCCTGGTGGTTCAGGAAGGCGACGCGCAGGACTTCGCCCGCCTCGACAACCTCGTCAGCGAATACGACTGGCTGGAGGAGGACGGCGGGTACCGCGGGACCAAATCGCGCGCCCGGGCATTTGAGGAAGGCGACATCAAAATGGAGGCGATGGCGAACACGCCAGCCCGCTCCGTCAGCCTGCGCGAGCACCTGCTCGACCAGTGGAGCCTGGTCGAAGTGGACGACGAAACCCGCCGGCTGGGTGTCGCGATAATCGACTACATCGACGAGACCGGGCGACTTTCCGCCCCGCTCGAACAAATCGCCGAACAACTGAAGCCGGCGGCGGCGCTGGCACGGCTGAAGGACGCGCTGGCCCGCGTGCAACAGCTCGACCCTCCCGGGGTCGGCAACCGCAGTGTGCAGGAATGCCTTGTGTTGCAGCTCGAAGCCCTGCCCGCTGATACGGAACTCGAACGCCAGATCGTCGAAGACCATCTGGAGGCCCTGCAGAAAAACCGCCTGCCCCAGATCGCCAAGGCGCTCGGCATCGATCTCGAGGACGTCAAGGCGGCGCTGACGGTGATCGGGCGGCTTTCGCTGCACCCCGGGCTGGAGGTCGTCGACCGAGTGGCACCGGCGGTCGTTCCGGATATCATCGTCGAGTACAACGAGCGCGAAGACCGTTACGAGACTCGTCTGACTCGCGGCAACCGGCGCGAGCTGCGCATCTCGCCTGAATTCCGCCGCGCCCTCGAGCAATCGCGCGACGACAAGAAGGCCCGCGAGTTTATCAAGCAGAAGCTCGAAGCCGCCAACGCGATCATCGATGCGGTCAGGTACCGCAAGGATCGGCTGTTGGAAGTCGCCAAGGCCGTGGTCGAGGCTCAGCGGGGTTTCCTCGACCAGGGCGACCAGCATCTGAAAGTGCTGCGAATGAGTGACCTGGCCGGCCGCTTCGGCTGCGACCCGTCCACCATCAGCCGAACCGTCGACGGCAAATGGATGCAGAGCCCGCGCGGGATCCATCCGCTACGCCGCTTCTTCACCGGGGGGACCGAATCCGGCGACGGCGAGGTGCTGGGCTGGGAGAGCATCAAGGCCAAGGTGCAGGAGATCGTCGACCGCGAGAACAAGGCCCGGCCGCTGAGCGACGACGAGATTGTCCGCCGGCTGAAGAGCGGCGGGATCGAGATCAAACGGCGAACCGTCGCGAAGTATCGCAGCCAGCTCGGGATCCCCACCGCACGCCAACGCCGACAGTACTAGCGCTTTGTCACTCCTCGGGTCGGGAGGTCCATCGGGCCAGCGCCAGGGGAGCACTAGCCCCCAGTCAAGACCATGGCGGCCGCTACAGCCTGGCCGCTGAGCAGCTCGATCAGCTCTCCGTCAGAGGCGTTTGGATAGAACTCGCCGGTATGGGGGTTGTAAACCCAGCCGGCGGTGCTGGCCGCGCTGGCTTTCGGTGGACTGTTGGACTCGTCGATCAGGATCTCGTTGCTGTCCGGGTTATAGCCGACCGGGCAGCGGGGGATGCTCAGCAGGTAAGGGCCGTAGATCGCCGAGGTGGTCCGGGTGGGTGAGGTGGTACCGCCGAGGTTGCTGTACTGGGTAAGCTGAGCGCCAACCTTGGCGGCGTCCACACCGGGAAACGAGTTTCTGTGCTCGATGGCATAGCGCAGAACCGCGGTGCGGACGATGGTCAGGTCACCCAGGAGCGAGGAGCCGGCTGCCGCGACGGCTCCGCGGCTCATGCGCGGGATCGCCATCGAAGCGAGCATGCCGATAATCATGACCACGACGACCAGCTCGATCAGCGAGTAGGCACGTTCACCGTTAGTTGTGCTTGTTCGCATCGGCTGTCCACGATTGCCTGCTCGCCGGCTACCCAGCGACACGATGGCGGGGCCCGCCCGTCGACACCCTCAACGGGTCCTCGGACGCTCCCGGTCCACGTTTATGAGTATTCATAATGCAGGATGGATCGGCGACGTCGTGGTCGCGGCAGGCAGCGTCCGGCGGTGCGGGCCACCGGGCGGATTCAGCGCTTCTGCCGATAAAGCCTGGGGTCGACGCTAGCCATCATGGCCTTGGTATCGAGGCTACCGCCGAGGAATTCGTTGGCCCGCGCGACCTGCGGGGCCGGGTTTTCGATCATCTCGTTGTAGTTGATATAGAGGACTTCGAAGTTCGGCTGCTCCGCGAGCCACCGGTTGCTCTTGTCGATCTCGGCCCGGAAGACCTCGAGCAGCTTGCCGTCCGGCAGCCCACCGCCGTCCTTGCCGCCGCGTTCGAGCATGACGTTCTGAGAGGCGACCACCTCTTCGAGCTTCCGCCTCATGAATATGACCCGGTAGCTATATTCCCCGGGGAGGTCGTAGAGCAGGCGATAGACCATCTTGACGACCCTGCCCCCGGCGCGCTCCAGCCAGGAGGGGTCCTTCTTGGTCTGCTTGACCGGCTCGAACTCGTAATAACCCTTGGGGTTGTCTTCATCCGCGATGCGGATCTCGTCCTTGAGTGCCGGGATCCCGCCCTGGTCGATCATCTGCATCATCATCGAGGTTCCCGAGCGCGGGAGGCCGGAAACGATCGTCACGAAGTCATCTGTGCTTGCGCTCATGGCCGGTCTGGTTCTCCGTGTTGGCTGGGGCCGTTATTCATCGTGTCCATGATCGCAGTATTCTACGCGATTTCAGCGCGGCGAACAGCGATGCGCCCGGCTGGACGACGGGGACATTCCAGCTTGCGGAGCCCGGAGAGGTTTGACCGAGGGGCTCAGGACCGTAGAATTAGTTCATTAAGCTTGGCCTGGGAGGTCTGCGCGATGGCAAGGACACGCGACAATCTCTGGAGACTCGGGCCGTTGGCGGGCACGCTGACGGTCGGGTTGGCACTCGGCTTGCTACCGGCGTGCAGCTCAATGAGCGGATCGGTCAGCAGCGGTCAAGCGGGCACGACCGCGTCGGCGGTGCGCGACCCGGTTCTGCAGGACATCCCCAAGCCCGCTGGCTTCGTGCTCGATGCCGAGCGCAGCTCCGCGATCGCCAGCGGGAAGTTCCGGCTGGCGAAGTGCGAGTACGGGGGCGCGTTGACGCCATCGGCGGTCAAGCATTTTTACGAGGAATACATGCCATCGGCCAATTTTGAATTGCAGCACTGGAGCCTCGACCGCGGCGAGTACACGATGACGTTTCAAAGCAGCTCGGAGGTGTGTACGGTCCGTGTCCGGCCAGGCAACTGGAAGCAGACCGCAGTGTTAGTCGAGATCATCCCCAGGCCACAGGGTAGCCCGCAGCACGAGTCGCAGCCGCCGATGCGCCGGCCGCAGTAACCACAAGATCCTGACGCAGGATAAGGAAACACGATGGACGCCGACACACGCCATCAACTGAAGCAGAATGAGTTGGCTGAAGCCCTCCGCAAGTTAGTGGCTTTCAGCGACAGGCGGACGACCGCGTGGATCGTCGTCATTCTGGTGATCGCGCTCGCGTACGCCGGGTACAAGCTCTGGGGCTGGCGCCAAGAGGTCCGGCTGATCGAGGTCGCCCAGGCTCTGACCCAGATCAACGCAACCGACGCGAGTATGGGCGATGCCCCGCTGGCGCAGCTCCGCCAACTGATCGGTGAAAACCGCCAGCCCGGGCTGGTGGCCCTG
This sequence comes from uncultured Planctomycetales bacterium, assembly GCA_964508075.1. Classification (GTDB taxonomy): domain Bacteria; phylum Planctomycetota; class Phycisphaerae; order UBA1845; family Fen-1342; genus JALSRY01. The sequence continues at coordinate 6,201 of CAZDTB010000043.1, read as the reverse complement.
GCCCGGCTGAAACTGGCCGAGGGGCTCGAAGCCCGCGGAAAAGATGTCGACGGCGCCGCGAAGCTACCCGAGGCGGAAGCCCAGTACCACGAGATCATCGGCATGTCAGCCGCGCTGCCCACCGTCAAGGCCCCCGCCCTGTATCGAATGGGCATCATCTGCGAAAGCAAACGCGATTTCGAGCAAGCCCGCGAGCTGTACACGACGCTCAGCCACGACCCCAGCTACAAGGGTTCGCCGTTCGTCGGCCTGGCGGAAACACGGGTCCAGCGGCTCGACGAACTCGCGGTGCCGGTTGTGTTTGAGCCGGGGATGAACCCCGCGCCGCCGCCCCTGCCGGCCACGCAGCCCGCGCAGCCTACTCTGAGACCGATTACGATCATTGACCAGACCGGCCAGGCGCCGCCCCTGCCAATCAGTCGCAAGCCGACGCCGGAGATACCGGCTGCCGAAGGACCCCGCGCGCCAACCGCCCCGCAGCCGGTCGAAGAAGGGCCGCCCGCGCCCACTGCCCCAGAGCCGAGCGAAGGGGAGACACCCGCCCAGGAGCCGCCGGCCGAGCCGACCGAACCCGAGCAGCCGTGAAGCACGACGAAGAGATCCTCGACCGCCCATTCCCGATCGATGAAGCCAACGCCAAACGGGTGCGCCTACGCATCCGCCGCAAGCTGCCCGGGCGGCGACTCGACAAGTACCTGCACGGGCGCTACCCGCGCCTCTCGCGCACGTCGATCCAGCGTCTGATTCGGCAGGGCGCGATCACCGTCAACGGGCAGCCCGTCAAGCCCAGCTATGAAGTGAACGGCGGTGACCTGGTCGAGATGGTGGTGCCCGAGCCCGAGCCGCCGGAGGTCATCCCCGAGGACATCCCGCTCGAGATCCTCTACGAAGACGACCAGATCATCGGGCTCAACAAGCAGGCGGGGATCATCTGCCATCCCGCCCACGCCCAGCAGACCGGGACGATCGTCAACGCCCTGGCGTACTACGCCTCCCAGCTCAGCCACGGGCAGGACCCGTTCCGCCCCGGCATCGTTCACCGGCTCGACAAGAACACCACCGGCCTAATGCTGGTCGCCAAGACCGACGAAGCGCACTGGCGGCTGGCGCTGCAGTTTGAACGACGCACCATCCAGAAGACCTACCTGGCGGTCGTCTCGGGGGAGCTGAACCTCGACGGCGACACGATCGACGCTCCGATCGGCGAGCATCCCGTCGTGCGCGAGAGATTCGCGGTGATGATCAAGGAGAACCGCATCAACGTCGCCAAGCAGGCGCTCACGCGCTGGGAGGTCGCCGAGCGCTTCCGCGGATTCACGCTGGTCAAGCTCCTGCCCAAAACCGGACGCACGCACCAGCTCCGCGTACACATGTCCCACATCAGACACCCGATCGTCGGCGACCTGATGTATGGCGGGCCGGCGATCAGCGAGCATACCATCACCGGCGAAGGCTCACAGACGCCGTTTCTGTCTCGCCAAGCTCTGCACGCGTGGCGGCTTGAGTTTCAGCACCCGATCAGCGAGCGGCCGATGCTCATCGAGGCCCCCTTCTGCGCGGAGTTCAAGAAGCTCATGCATCTGCTGCGGAGAGCCCGCAGTGTTTAGGCGTCGCCCCGTCGCGCTCTTCATTTCGGCGGTGCTGGTCGCGGTCGGCGTGCCCCTGGCAGGCCAGGAGGCACCGGGCCTGGCAGGTGACCCCGCTGTTCGCGCGGTACAGGGGCGCCTCGCGGAGCTGCTCGCGCAGTTACCGAAGGGAACCGAAGCCGGCCTGGTCGTCCTCGACTGCGACGACCAAACCAGGTGGTTCGCCCACCAGCCGGAACGCCCACTCAAGCCGGCCAGCGTGATCAAGCTCTTCACGACCGCCGCGGCGCTCGAGCGCTTCGGCCCGGACTTCACCTACGAAACGCGCGTCTACCTGCACGATGAGGAACTCCTGGTGCTGGGCGGCGGCGACCCCGGTCTCGGCGATGAACGCATCGCACGCCAGCACGGCCGACCACTCCACGTCGAGTTCGACGACTGGGCACGGCTGTTGAAGGAACGTGGTATCACCAGGTTGAAGACCATCGCGCTCGACGACAGCATCTTCGATCGGCAACTCCGCCACTCGGACTGGCCCGACGCTCAAGTAACGGCGTGGTACCAGGCCCCGGTCGGCGGCATCAACTTCAACGACAACTGTCTGGATGCCCGCTTCACGGCTCACAACGGACGAGTCACGCTTCTGCTCCAGCCGGACCTCCCGACCAGCTTCTTTCGCAACCAGCTCAGGGCGGCCGCCAGACACGAACCGGTCGCAACGCGCGCCGCGGATCAGGACGTCTTCGAGTTTCGCGGCCCGGTGGCGCGTGACGATCAATTCAAGCCGATCAGCGTCCGCCGACCGACCGTCTTCTTCGGTTTCGCACTCCGGCACGCGTTGGAGAAGCGCGGCGTAATGTTACCGGGACGGGTCGTTCGGCGGATGCTGACGCCGACGGCGTTGGCTCAGGCGGAGCTGCTGGATATCCGATCGACTGCGCTGGGAGACATCTTGTGGCGGTGCAACACGTTCAGTCAGAACATGTTTGCCGAATGCCTGCTGAAGTCGCTGGCGGCGTTCGACCCCGATGGCTCCCGGAGCGGTATCGAAGGCAGTTGGGAGGTCGGTATTCGCCAACTCGAAGAGACCTTGCAGCAGCTTGGCATCGATCTCGACGGCGCGATTTTCCGCGACGGCAGCGGGCTGAGCCACGAGAGCCGCGTGACCGCCGAACAAGTAGTACAACTGTTGGCCCACATGCGTCGTCATCAGCACGGGGAGCTGTTTGTGACCAGTCTGGCGCAGCCGGGCCAGGAAGGCACGCTGCATCATCGCCGGTGGGCCGCCCCGGCGTTACGGGATCGCCTGCGGGCAAAGACGGGAACGCTCAACGACGTGCGCTCGCTGGCAGGTTACGTACAGCGTCCGGATGGCAGAACGCTGGCATTCGCATTGCTGATCAACGGGGATTCATCGCCGGCGATGCGCGTGCAATTCGCGGAAGCGCTTGCTCAAGCGGGGATCGACGCGCGGCCGTGATCGCCGGCGGTAATCGCCAAACGCAGTGCAAATCGTGCGAAGTCCTCCCTCACCCTTGTGATCGGCGGGCCGTCGGGGACAATAGTAGGCCAGACGGGGCGGCGGCGCGGCGCCGGCAACCCGAGCTGCCACCTGCAACCTGGAGGACTTTCAAAATGAGACGGACTTGCTGGATGGGCTTGTTGGCGGGGATCGTGATCGCGGCCGTCACTCTCACGGCCGTCAGCGGGCTGTACGCCCAGGGACGCGGCTCGAGCGATTGCTGCGTGGCGTGTCTGGACGTGGTCAGGATCTTCACCGAATACGAGCGGCAGAAAGATCTGACCGAAGAGATGCGTCTGGTCAATCAGGAGATGCAGGACGAAGAGCAGCGGCGGCGCGGTCAGATCGACAGTCTGCAAGCCACGCTGGACGCGATGAGCGACGGCGATCCGGCGAAGGTCAAGCGGAGCCGCGAGATGCTGCAAATGCAGATCGACTATCGGACCTGGGGCGAGTTGATGCAGGCCGACATGGGGCGCGAGATCGGGCTGTGGACCCGGCGGATCTACGGCGAGATCATGAACGCGACCGAAGAGCTCGCCCGGCGCGAAGGCTTCGACATCGTGCTGTACAAGGACCAACCGGAGCTGATCGGGTTCGATCCGGACGCCGTCCGGGAGCAGATTCGCTCGCGTAAGCTGCTGTACGGCAGTCCGACCGTGGATCTCACCCAACCTGTTCTGGACAAGCTGAACGCGGATTACCGCCAGCAGCCGAAGACGCAGATGCTCCAGATTTCACCACAGTTGCCTTGAACAATGGCCAAACGAGACGCCATTACCGTAGCAGACGTGGCCCGGCACCTGGGAGCCGACGTCGAGGGTGATGCGGGGCGCGTTCTGCGCGCGGTCCAGCCACTCGACCAGGCCACCCCGGACGCGCTCTCGTGGCTCGGCAGCCCCAAGTATTTGCCGCAATTCGAGCAGACTAACGCGGCCGCCGTGCTCGTCCCGCGAGAGCTGGACGTTCCCCGGGGCCACACGGTAATCCGCGTGGCTGACCCGGACCTGGCGCTGTGCGAGGCGCTCACGCTGCTGGGTCCCGAACCGCCGCGCGTGCCGGTCGGCGTTCACACCAGCGCGGTAGTCAGCCCGGACGCGACGGTTGAGGGGGCGGCCATCGGAGCAAACGTGACCGTCTGTGGCGGAGCCAGAATCGGCCCGGGCACCCAGCTCCACGCCAGCGTTTACGTCGGTGCCGAAACGCAAGTCGGTCAGGACTGCGTGCTGTGGCCGAGCGTCGTCGTGCGCGAGCACGCCACGATCGGCGATCGTGTGATCATCCATCCCAACACGACCATCGGCGCTGACGGGTTCGGCTACCTGCTGCGCGACGGCAAGCATCACAAGATTCCACAGGTCGGCCGGGTCGTGATCGAGAACGACGTGGAGATCGGGGCCAACTGCGCCGTCGACCGAGCCCGCAGCGGCGAAACCCGCATCCGCCGTGGAACCAAGATTGATAACCTCGTACAGATCGGCCACAATTGCGACATCGGTGAGGACTGTATCATCGTCGGCCAATGCGGAATCTCGGGCTCGGTGACACTGGAATGTCACGTCGTGCTCGCCGGACAGGTCGGACTGATCGACCATCTCCGCATCGGCGCCGGGGCGCAGGTCGCGGCCAAGTCGTGCGTGGTCCGCGACATCCCGGCGGGAGCCGTGTATCGCGGCATCCCGGCTACCGACAACAACCTCTTCGGTCGGCAGCAGGTGGGCATCCGCCGGCTGCCGAAGTTGATCGAACAACTGCGCGAGCTAGGCAAACGGGTCGAAAAGCTTGAGTCAGCAGCAGACGATCCAGAAAGAAGCTGAAGTCAGCGGCCGGGGTCTGTTCACCGGCTTTCCGGTCACGGTGCGCTTCAAGCCCGCTCCGCCCAACAGCGGCATCAACTTCGTGCGCTTGGACCAGGACGCGCCCATCCGTATCCCAGCCCGGATCGAGCACCTGACCAAGCGCGCCCGGCGGACAGCGTTGCGCAACGGGACGGTCGCGATCGAAACCGTCGAGCACTGTCTGGCGGCGGCCTTCGGGCTGTCCATCGACAACCTTGAGATCGAGATGGACAACGCGGAGCTGCCCGCCGCCGACGGCAGCGCGCGCCTGTTTGTCGACGCCCTGCTGGAAGCCGGCCTCGCACCGCAGGAAGCCCCGCGCGTCGGCATGAACATCACGGAAACCGTACGCGTTGCCGAGGGCGACGCGGAACTGCTCGCCTGGCCCGGCGAAGAAGGCCGACTCGACATCATCTACGAACTGCACTACGCCGAAAGCGCGGTCGGCCGACAGATCCACCGCTTCTCGCTCGACCGCGACAGTTTCGTCCAGGAGATCGCCCCGGCCCGCACGTTCGTCACCGACCGCGAAGCCCAGGAGCTCACCGCCGCCGGCATCGGCACGCATCTGACTTACGACGATATCCTCGTGGTCGGCGACGAGGGCCCGATCCAGAATGAGTACCGCTTTCCCGACGAGTGCGTACGCCACAAGATCCTCGACCTGATCGGGGACTTGATGCTGGTCGGCTGCCCGATCTACGGCCGGATTTACGCCCGCAAGTCCGGGCATAACCTGAACCATGAACTGGTTCGCAAGCTGCTCGAGCAACGCAGTAGTGGCCAGTTGCAACGCCGTCTGACCAACCCGCCCAAGCTCGACATCCAGCAGGTGCAGCGCATGCTCCCGCACCGCTACCCGATGTTGCTGGTCGACCGGGTGATCGAGATCGAAGGCGATCGCCGGGCGGTCGGGCTCAAGAACGTCACCATCAACGAGGCGTTCTTCCAGGGGCACTACCCGCGGCAGCCGATCATGCCGGGCGTGCTGGTAATCGAGGCGATGGCTCAGCTCGGCGGCATCCTGCTGGCCCAGAAGTTGGAGCACACCGGGAAGGTCGCCGTGTTACTGAGCCTCGACAAGGTCAAGTTCCGCCGGCCGGTGGTACCCGGCGATCAGATGGTTATGGAGGCACTGGCCAGGCGGGTGAAGTCGCGAACCGGTGAGGTGTTCTGCCAGGCGCACGTTCAGGGAGAGCTTGCCGCCGAGGCGGAAAAGGACAGCGACGACTGACGCAAGCGGCTCCGTCGGTAC